>JBGPLR010000524.1:0-2893 GCA_041486545.1 Terriglobia bacterium | reverse complement strand
GGCCTGTTTCAGCTGGGGACGGTGTGGTTGCCGCTGCCGCATGTGCTCGACCTGCCATTCGTCGCGAACAACTGGCTGTGGCGAAGCGGTGTGGGCGCCGCGATTCCTTCCATGATCGCGTACGTTGCGGGCGCGCTGGGCGTGTTTCGTCTCGTCTGCGGAATGGCTTCGCGGAGGGCGGCGTGGATCGCGGCGGCAATTTTCGCGCTGAATCCAAACCTGATCTATATGCAGTCCACGGCGATGACCGAGCCGCTTTATCTGGCGCTGTTCGTGTGGACTGCGGTGTATTTCGCCGAGTTCGCGCGGGAGGCCAAAGACGATCCGGGGCGGGGAAGGCGCTCGCTGGAAAAATGCGCGATGGTGGTGTCCGCGGCAATGCTGGTCCGTTATGACGGCTGGTTCCTGGCCGCGGTGGTGGCCGTGGCGGCGTTTGCGGCGGTGTGGAAGATTCGCTTGACGGCGTGGCCGGTGCGTCGCGGGCTGATCAAGTTTCTTCTGCTCACGGGCGCGACTGCGGGCTTGTGGCTGGCTTACAACCACGCGGCGTACGCCAACGCGCTGGAATTCGCCAACGGTCCTTACTCGGCGCACGCCATCCAGGAGCGCACGCGGACCGCAACCATGCCCACGTATCCGGGAGAGAACTCAGCGCGCGTGGCCACGCAGTATTTCTTGAAGACGGTCCGGTTGAACATGGGGCAGGGAGAGGCTGAGTACCTGCTACTGACGGCAGGGCTCATCGCCCTGCTGGCCATGATTTATTTTGACCGCCGCTTCTGGACGTGGGCGCTGTTGTGGGCCCCGGTCCCGTTTTATGTTGTGATGATGGCCTGGGGCAGCGTGCCTATTTACCTGCCCGAGTGGTGGCCATTCAGCTATTACAACGTGCGCTACGGCCTGCAGTTGCTTCCGGCTGTGGCGGTGTTCGTCGCGCTGGGCTGCGAATTCCTGAGCAAACTTGTTTCGCCGCGTCTGGTGGCGGGCGCGGCGGTGGTGGCTGTCGCCATCAGCTACTCGTCGGTGTGGCAGAGCAAGCCGATCTGTTTGCGTGAAGCCCAAGCCAACGGCAAAGTACGCATGGAATTCGACCGCTTGCTGGCGGCGGAACTCAAGAAGCTACCGCCATCGGCGACGATCATGATGGATTGCGGCGCTCATTCAGGCGCCATCCAGCTGGCGGGCATTCCTTTTCGCCGCGTGCTGCGGGAGAGCAATCCGCCGTACTGGGAAATTGCGCTGTCGCAGCCGGCGTTTTCCGCGGACTATGTTGTTGCGCTTGAAAACGACGACGTTTGGCGATCCGTCCGCCTGTTTCCGCAGGGGCTGGACGAGGTTGCCACGGTGAGTACACGGGGCGGACCCAAGGCTTTCATTTTTTACTCGGCACCCCGGCGTTCTGCGCGCTGAGGCGGGTGCTACAATCGGGCAGATTTGCCAGCAATGACTTACGCATTCACGATCTTCGCATTTACGAATTACGCAATCGTCGCGTTTCCGCACATTTCGTTTCAGACTCTGGTCTCCAAGCACCTGGTTGCGCTGGTCCTGGCGGCGGTGCTGGGTGGAATCATCGGCATTGAACGCGAGTTGAAGCGGCGGCCGGCCGGTTTGCGTACCAATATGTTTATCTGCTTTGGTTCAGCGTTGTTCACCATCCTTTCTTCGGAACTCGCGGGCGGGGGCAGTGACATGACGCGGATCGCGTCTCAGATCATCCCTGGGATCGGGTTCATCGGCGCCGGCTCCATTCTGCGGTCCAAAGGCGGGGTGAGCGGGCTGACCACGGCCGCCACCATCTTTGTGGTCGCAGCGGTGGGCATGGCTTGCGGCGGCGGACTCTACCTGCTGGCCGGGTTTTCCACGGTGATTATCGTGCTGGCGTTGATTGTCCTGGGCAGACTCTCCACGCAGTTCAACCTGAAACCTCTGCTGGTCAACTACAGCATCGTTACTGCCAAGCCGGCTGACCAGATTGTGGAAGAGATCAATACCGTGCTGGCGCAGAGCGGCAAAGAAATGGACAGCATGCGGCTCATCAAGCTGGAAGGCAAGAAGCGGCTGATCTTCGCCGTGGAAGGGACGCACGCCGAACAGGAGAAGATCAAGGAACACCTTCGCCAGAACCCTGAATTGCGCAACTTTGAATCCGCACTGGACCGCGAAACCGAATAGATGACCATCCCGTTCACCAAGGCTTCCGCGTGTGGCAATGACTTTCTGATCATCGAAGGCCGGCATGCGCCCGGCAGCGTGGCAGAGTTCAGCAAACGCATCTGCGACCGCCACAACGGTGTGGGCGCCGACGGCGTGGAGTGGCTGTTTCCCGCGCAGGACTGCGATGCGGAGATCCGGCTGATCAACGCCGATGGCACGGAAGCGGAAATCTCCGGCAACGGCACGCGCTGCGTGGCGGCATATCTGGCCAGCCAGGGCGCGGCGGAGAAGCTGGCCATCCGGACCGGAGCCGGCATGAAACATTGTGAACTGATTTCGCGCAAGGACAACCGCTACGAGTTTGCGATGGAGATGGGCCAGCCGCAAGTGGGCGAACCGTTCGCGCTCAAGACCGGTGCGGGCGAAGTTCGCGGCACGCCGGTTTCCATGGGCAATCCGCATTATGTGATTCTGGTGAATGAATTTGCTCCGGACTGGCCGGCGCGCGCGGCGGACGTACAGCGCCAGCCCAATTTCAAAGAAGGTGTGAACGTGGAGTTTGTCCGCATTGCCGGGTCTAACGCCATTGACGTGCGATTCTATGAGCGCGGCGTGGGGGAAACGCAGTCATCGGGGACGGGCTCATGCGCGTCGGCGGTGGCGGCGATTGCCGCGGGCAAGGTGAAGTCGCCGGTGCAAGTGCAGGCCCAGGGTGGAACGCAGATTGTCCGATGGG
>JBGPLR010000523.1:0-2897 GCA_041486545.1 Terriglobia bacterium | reverse complement strand
TGAACCGCTACGTCTGCGCGGCGTCGAATTGCCGCACCGCATCCTGGTTTCCCACATGTGCCAGTACTCCTGCACCGATGGCCTGGCCAACGAGTGGCACCTGGTTCACCTGGGAACACGCGCCGTAGGACGCGCCGCCGCAGTGCTCACCGAAGCCAACGCTGTGACTCCCGACGGCCGCATCAGCCCTGACGATCTCGGCCTATGGAGTGACGCCCACGTGGAACCGCTGCGCCGCGTCTTTTCCTTCGTCGAAAAGCAGGGCGCCGTCCCCGGTACCCAACTGGCGCACGCCGGCAGGAAAGGCAGCACCAGCGCGCCCTTCAAGGGCGGCAAGCCGATTTCACCTCAAGAAGGCGGATGGTCGCCCATTCTGGCCCCGAGTCCGCTGCCCTTTGCGGAAAGTTATCAAACGCCGCAAGAGATGACCCGGGAGCAAATCGCTGCTGTGGTTCAGGCTTTTGCCGATGCGGCGCGCCGGGCGGACGCAGCCGGAGCCAGGATCGTTGAACTGCATGGTGCCCACGGGTATCTGCTGCACTCGTTTCTTTCGCCGCTCAGCAACCACCGCCGCGACGATTACGGCGGCTCCCTGCAAAACCGCATGCGCATAGTGGTGGAAGTTGTGGACGCCGTCCGTCGCGTGTGGCCGGAAAAGTATCCGCTGTTCCTGCGGATCTCCGCGTCGGATTGGACGGAAGGCGGCTGGACGCCGGAGGATTCCGTCGCCCTGGCGCAAACCCTGAAGGGCCACGGCGTTGATTTGTTTGATTGTTCCTCAGGTGGCAACGTGGCCGGCGCCAGAATTCCGGTGGGTCCCGGCTACCAGGTGGCCTTCGCCCAACGCGTGCGGCAGGAAGCCGGAGTGCTTACCGGGGCCGTGGGGATGATCACCGAGCCCGCCCAGGCTGACCAGATCATCCGCACCGGCCAGGCTGACGTGGTCTTTCTGGCGCGTCAGTTTCTGCGCGACCCCTACTGGCCGCTTACCGCGGCCCGCGCGCTCGGACAGGACATTAAGTGGCCATTGCAATACGATCGCGCGAAAAAGTAAGCAACGAAAAGCCTCGGAAACGGCAAGGACGCCGGATCAATGTCCTGCACCCGCCGCCGGTTGATCGAGCTTGGCCATCTCCTGCACGAACAGCGGATTGTTGGGGAACCGGTCATGGAGCGCGCTGAGCCGCTTGCGTGCGGACGCGGTATTCTTGTGGCGCAAGTCGTCAAACGATAGCAGGATCTGGGCAAAGGAGGCCAGATAGTGGCCGTGGTCGGCCACCATCCCCAGTTCGCGAACGCCTTCTGCCTGGTCGCCTTTGAGCCCGCCCAGCCGCAGTATCCAGCGCACCGGCGCGGCTTTGCCGCCGATGATGTACTTGCCCATGCCGGTGGCGATGTGCGCGTCATAGTAGTCAGGGGCGCGCGCCAGCAAGCGCTCAGCGAAGCCTTCTGCAGTCTTGGTGTAAGAAAGCGCAGCCAGGTTCTTCTTGCTGATGAGCGCGGCGTCGTCGGCGCGCAGCCCGTTCACCATGGTCAGGACGAACAGCGCTTTCTCGTCATTCTTGTCGCGGTCCAGGAGCTTCTGCGCAATTTTTTCCGCCGCGCTGGCAGCCTCGTCAAACTGTTTCTTGGACGCTGCGTCCCAGACCTGGACCGGGCGCGCGTCAAATTTCTCGTCGGAAGCGAACATTTCGCTGGTCAGGATGTGCAACCGGTTGAATTCCCGGAACAGCACGGCGCAGGACTGGGCCATCCAGGGCGTAGGATCTTGCGTGTCCAAGGCCTTGGCTTCTTCCGTTTTCCGCAGGGCAGCATCAAACTCCAGGTTGTACATGTCGTGGAAGGCCAGTTCCAGGCGGGCGTCCACGCTGGGCCGGGCCATGACGCTGGCCACCTGGGGTGTCGTTGTCTCTTTCTGCGCCACGGCGCTCCGGGTAGCGCCACACACCAATCCCGCCAGCAGGATGCATGCCGGCAGCCAGATTCGATTGCGATATTCCGCGTTGGCCAAACTTGTTTCGCTCCAGATCATGGACGGACTGATGCACCCATCATAACGATTAACTTAGATGCTCAGCCAGACTCGGATGGCGGCAAAGTTTTGTCAGCGTTGGAATGTGGCTTCCTGTGCAGTCCTGAAGAGGAAGACGGAAAATCAGGGCAAGACCGGATGCAGCCCCGGCCTTGCCCGGACCGAGCAGGGTTACAGTGATTGAGAGAGAACACGCCAGCACCCGGAAGTAATGAACGGTCGCCGGCGCCTTCATCAGATGTAACCAAAGGCCCCAGGCGTTTATTCCCGCCGCATCAGCATTAGTTTTGCCCTAAAAACCTTCCTCCGCTGGGGAATATTCCTGTGCTTCCCGCAGTTATGCCCAGTGACAGAGCAGCTCAGCCGTCCGCACGGAGCTGCCAATTTCCTTCAAGGAGAGAACATCATGTCCAACCGGACTAAGGGACCCCAGGAACCTAACGGAGTCCAGAAAAGCGACGAAATCGTCCACGACCACAATCATGACGGCGTTGACCGCCGGGGCTTCCTCAAGTGCATGGCCTGGGCCGGCACCGGAGCTTTCTGCGTGATTAAGGGCGGCGTGCTCCAGTCGTACAGCTTGAGCCGTCTGTCGGAGATTGGCGCGGAGGCGGCCGCCGGCGAGCTGAGCTTCGTCCAGATCAGTGACAGCCACATGGGTTTCGACAAAGCCGCGAACCCCGACGTGGTGGGAACGTTGAAAGCTGCGGTTGGTAAAATCAATGCGCTGCCGGTTGCGCCTTCCTTCATCCTGCACACCGGCGACATCAGCCACCTGTCCAAGCCCGCGGAGTTTGACACCGTGGACCAGGTGCTCAAAGACGCCAAACCCAAAGACATCTTCTACGTTCCCGGCGAGCATGAC
>JBGPLR010000522.1:0-2902 GCA_041486545.1 Terriglobia bacterium | reverse complement strand
TCATGCGCGCGTCTGCGCAACGGCCCGCCCTTTTCCACGTCTACAAAACTTTACTGGCAGCATGCAGCTTGCGCCCCTCGGCCTGCATCTAACGTCTTAGTCGCCACAGAGTTACAGGAGTTTTGTCATGACCAGGTTTTCGCTGACAACGTTTTCACTGACAACAATGATGTCTTGGAAGAAATATTTGTGGGTGGTTGCAGTATCGTTGGCGCTGCTGGCGTCCGGCTGCTCGCGAATGGGCAAGGCGCGTCCGGACACGCAGGTGGCCGCCGATGTGAAGAGCAGGATTGAGACGGACTCGAGTGTCCCAGAGAAGCAGCTGACCATCATCGCCAGCAGCGGCGTGGTGACTCTCTCCGGCACGGTGAGCAGCGACGCGGCGCGCAACGCCGCCGCCAGTGACGCCGCGCAAGTGGAAGGCGTAAAAACCGTAGTTAACAACCTTCAAGTGGCTCCGGCCGTGGCCGCCAATACAGCCAATGCAGAGCCGCCGGTGGAGCTGGATTCCAGCGTGAAATCTCCGACAGCGCGTCCGGTAGAAAGCCGGCCGTCGCCGCGCAAGGCGGCGCGTGGACCTGTTGCGCGACCGTCCGCACCTGCTGATGGCGACAACGGCGAATACGACCCTGGAGTTACGGTGACCACCGCCGAAAATGCCTCCGATAACAGCGGCAACAACGCGGCCGGAAGTAGCGATCATCAGGAGGCCTCCGCACCGGAGCCTCCGCCGCCCGCGCCGGTGCAGCCGGTCACTATCCCCGCAGGCACCGCTCTGGCGATTCACCTGAACGAGCCCTTGAGTTCAGAAACGGCGCAAGCGGGAGATGTATTCCACGGCTCCATTTCCACGCCAGTATCAGTGGATGGCCGGGTGGTGATTCCCACGTCGGCCGACGTGGAAGGCCGCGTGGTGGACGTGAAACCTGCCGGCCGATTCAAAGGCCAGTCTGACCTGGCGATTGAAATCACCCGGATCATGATGAACGGCAAAAGTTATCCTGTGGTCACCGACCGCTGGTCCAAAGCAGGCCAGGCGCGCGGCAAAGCTACGGCGCGCAAGGTTGGCGGCGGCGCGGCCATAGGCGCGGTGTTGGGCGGCATCTTCGGCGGCGGCAGAGGAGCAGCCATTGGCGCGGCCGCAGGCGCCGGAGCAGGCACGGGCGTTGCCGGCGCCGGCAAAGGCCAGGAGATCGTCCTGAACCCGGAAACGGTTTTGAATTTCAAGCTGCAAAGCCCGATTTCTGTGGTGCCGGGCGTTAGCCGTCCGTCGTTGGGTTCAAGGCAATGAGTTCAGATCATTAGGGCTTGTCTCCGTTCATCGTGTAATACCAAGCGTCGCTGCACTAGCGGCGCTTTCTTATTTCCGGCAAAATCAGCAGGTTCGAACCCTCAGTGTCTCGAATCGAACCAGATACGATGGAACCCGATAACCAATCTGAAAAGCCGGCGGCCCGCGAGACTCCGGGGTCAGGCCGCACGCCGGGGCTGGCGGGAACCAGGATCACCGGGCTGATTCACACGTTGAACCATGGCCGGCATCTGGGCCGCGCGCTGGATTCGCTGCGGGTGTGCGACGAAGTCATCGTCGTGGACCACGGCTCCACGGACGACACCGCGAGCGTGGCCCGCGAACATGGCGCGCGCGTGCTGCGCGCCTCCGCAGAAGCGCATCGCGGGACGTACACTCAGCAGGCCCGTCATGACTGGGTGCTGTGCCTGCTGCCGGAAGAATCACTGGCTGAAACGCTGGAAGCCTCACTCCTTGAATGGCGGCTGGCGGCGCGCGAAGAGGGAGTCACAGCCTTCAACGCCGGCCTGCGCGAGCAACACGGCGGCGGATGGCGCCTGCTGCCGGCGGAGACGCGTTTGGTCAATCGCAAACAGATTCGCTGGAGTGGGGTTTTGCCGGAGCCGCAGTTCCAGGCGGAGACGCTGCAGGGGTACATCCTGAGAATCTATGATGAGCCTTGAGAAGGCATGCAAACGCCGCCAGGAAGGGCGTTCTATGGACAGGTATTTGCCATGAAATGCTACTGTAGAAACCTGGTAATGGCCACGCTGGTCCTGCTGTTCGGGACCAGTGGCGTACCTTCTTCGGCCACGTCAATTCCGAAAGTGCAGATCGCAGACCTGTTCAGAGAGGCTGATTTTGTGGCCATTGTGCGCGTCATTTCCGGCGACTCAGAGCACTACCCAAAAACGGTTTACAAGGCTGAGGTCATGACGCCACTAAAAGGGGCCAAGGAACGCGACACGATCTTTTTTGGGCCATTTGACGGCTATGGGATAGGGAGCGACCATTTGGTGTTCATGCGCACTTCGGGGGCAATCGCCCCTAGCAGCGACGAACACGGTTCGCCTTATGGACAGATTCCTGCTTTCTATCAGGTCATGTATTCCGGGTACGCCGGAATGCCGGTGGAGTACATGTGCGTGTTTGAAAACGACGAGCCCAACGAGAAATGCGATTACGGCATTCGGCTCAATCCGGAACAAGTCCTTCTTCCTCGCACTCTCAAGACTTTTCCGCGCGGTCCCGCCAGCGCTGTCACCAACTACAAAAAGTGGGTCCGCCGCAGTCACATGGTTTCCATGCTGAAACAGATTTTCTAGTTTGAGTAGGTCGCCCTTGGTTGCAGGTGCCGGTGGCCAGCGGAATGGTGAAAGCAGGTATCACCGCTGACACGGGCGATCACAGACGGCGAACTCCTGAGCTGCGTATAATCCCTTCAACAAAGAAATTGTCTTCAGGAGCACATTCTGGCGAGCACATTCTTTACCGGCCCGAACATCCTCTACATGGTGGTCTTTTTTGGACTGGGGCTGATTTTCGGCAGCTTTTTAAACGTGTGCATCTACCGCCTGCCGAGGGAACTCTCGGTGGTGACGCCGCGCTCGC
>JBGPLR010000521.1:0-2902 GCA_041486545.1 Terriglobia bacterium | reverse complement strand
CCCACGCTGGTGATCACCGGCCGTTACGACATGAACGTTGCACCGCTCACCGCATGGCGGCTGGCGCACGCGATTCCCGGCGCAAAGCTGGTCATCTTCGAGCAAAGCGGCCATCTGCCGTCGTATGAGGAGCCTGAGAAATACGTCACGGTGCTGGAAGAGTTCTTGAATGGGCGGTGAGCGCCGCTTACTTCAGCTCCGTGATAATGGCGCGCTGCTTTCCCCGGACCAGCGTTTCCGTGTGCGTACGGTCGCGCAGGTTGAACCTGACCGTACCGGCGGCGTAGGCGTTGACGGTTTCTTTTCCGTCCGGCGTAGTTGATTTCAGGTCGCCGTCTTCCAGGAACAGCACTACCACGTCTTTATCGTGGAAGTGCATTGGCGTGGCCACGCCCGGGGTCCATTCGTAGTCCCACACGATCACGCGGTCATTCTCCAGAAGTTTCTTGGAGCCCGGCCGCGGAAATCCCAGCGGATACTTGGTGGGATTTGCTATGGGCGCCACCGGATGGTCCTTGAGATCGATGACCAGGGCCCTTCCGGTAGTCTTCGGCGGCGTGCCTTTAGGCACCCACTCCGCGCTGCCCGAGAATCCAACAACAACGGAATCAAGCGGCCGCGCGTTTGGGGGCGCATTGGCGTCCCACACGGTAACGCGGTCATTATCAATTGCCGGCTTCAGCGCCGTTTGCACACCGGCCTGGAACAGCATCATGCAGAACAGCAGGATATGGACCATGGATGCACCTTTCTGACGAACGCAAAGTAGAAGACACTTGATTATAAAGACGCTTCATTGTAAGAGCCGCCGAAATTACGGTTGGCCCACCCACTCCTTGGTATACGCTCGATAGAACGCCGCGCGGTCCGAATTGGAGGCGATCATGGCGAGCAGGTCGATATCTTCCTCCTCGTTGTCATAGGGGTTCGCTCCGATCCCCAGCCTTTTCTCATAGATCAGGCTGAACTTGACCGTCCGGTCCTTATCCTGGTGGTCAAAGGCGAAATGTCTTTTATTTTGCTGGGGCACATCCTTCACCCAGGCGTAGGTCTGCCCATAGCGGCCGACAACATGTTGAGCGTCCAGGAAGAACACCGGGCCGTCCGGCGTGGCGAAGACTCCCGCGACCTGCTGGCCTTCACGGCAGAATGCGCCGAAGGTGAATGGGATTCCGCTGGCTTCGACCTTGTCGCGCGACAGGATGGCGAACTTCCCTTCCGGCAGGGTGTATTCGAGAATCTCGGCGTATAGATCGTAGCTCTTGAGATAGACGGTTCGAGTCATGCCCGCTGCACTCTCAATGGAGGGTGAACATCAACTAAGGGATTGAAACAAAGCGCTAGGTCCGCTTAGCCAGCCTACTTCCGCTTCAGCACCGCTTTCACCGCCTTTACGATGTACGGCGCGGTCAGCCCGTATTTTTCCATCAACTGCTCGGGCGTCGCGGACTCAGCATAGGTGTTCTGAATCCCGACAAACTCCATCGGCACCGGATGGCTTTTGGCCACGGCGCGGGCGACCTGCGATCCCAGGCCGCCATCGAGCAGATGTTCTTCCGCGGTGACAATCGCGCCGCACTCGGTCGCGGCCTGCGCCACGGCGGCTTCATCAATGGGCTTGATGGTGTGCATGTCATAGACGCGGGCGTTGATGCCTTCGTCGGACAACTGGGCCTGCGCCTGCAGCGCGTAGCCGACTTCGAACCCGCAAGCGATGATCGCCACGTCGCGGCCGTTGCCGAGCTGCTTGGCTTTGCCGATTTCAAACTTGTCGTCCGGGCCGTAAATGATGGGCGCCTTGGCGCGTCCGGTGCGCATGAACGCCGGGCCGTTGTGCTCAGCCATGCGATGCACCAGCGCGCGCGCGCAGAATTCGTCGGACGGGCTGAGCACCACAAAGCCCGCCAGCCCGCACATGAGCGCGTAATCTTCCACCGACTGCTGGCTGGGACCGTCTTCACCGATAGAGATGCCGCCGTGCGAGCCGACAAATTTGGCGTTGTTCACCTGCGGGTAGGCGACGCAGGAGCGCAGCTGGTCATACCCTTTGTCGCAAAGAAACACCGCGAAGGAAGACGCGAACACCAGCTTGCCGCTCAACGCCAGCCCGCTGGCAATGGCAACCATGTTGGCCTCAGCAATGCCGCAGGTGTAAAAGCGGTCAGGAAATTCCTTCTGGAATTTGGCGCTGAAGGTGGACTTGGCCAGGTCGGCGTCCAGGACGACCACGTTGGGGTTGGCCTTGCCGAGTTCCACGATGGCCTGGCCGTAGGCCTCGCGCGTGGCGACACCCATCTTGAGTTCAAACTTGGGTTTGGCGTTTGCGATTGTGGGTGCGCTCAAGTGATGTCTCCTTCGTGACCATGCTTGCCATCAGTGTCATCAGCGTTCATCCGCGGTAAGCTCTTCCTACAATTTCTTCCCCGCCGCTTCCAGTTCGGCCACCGCTGCGGCCATCTGCTCGGGATTGGGAGCGACGCCGTGCCATTCCGGCTTGTTCTCCATGAAGGACACGCCCTTGCCCTTGACCGTGTTGGCGACGATGCAGGTCGGTTTGCCGCCCGCGCCGGCGCGCGCTTCGGTCAGCGCCGGAATGACCTGGTCGAAATCATGGCCGTCAATTTCCACGGTGCGCCAGCCGAAGGCGTCAAATTTCTGGCGCAGCGGCGCCACGTCCAGAATGTCTTTGACAAATCCGTCCAGCTGGATGTGGTTGTAATCAATGATCAGCGTCAGGTTGGCGAGCTTGTGGTAGGCGGCGAACATGGCGGCTTCCCAGTTCTGGCCTTCCTGGATTTCGCCGTCGCCGGTCATCACAAAGGTGTGCCAGTCTTTTTTGTCGAGCCGCGCGGCCAGCGCCATGCCAATGCCCACGGAGAGTCCCTGGCCCAGCGAGCCGGTG
>JBGPLR010000520.1:0-2905 GCA_041486545.1 Terriglobia bacterium | reverse complement strand
TGCCGGCGTACTTCTCCCAGGGAGTACGCGGATCATAACGAGGAGAGAAGAGGCATTTCATGGACGGCGTCACCATGGCAACACAATCAACCGAATCTGGAAAACAACCAAGGACACGCGCGGCGACGGGGGACGAACTGGCAATCATCGCCCAGCGCGCACAGGCATTTACTAACGCTTCCGGCGTGGCAATTGCCCTGGCTGAGGGCGATAGCCCTGACGAAATCGTTTGCCGGGCACGAAGCGGGGCCAGCGCCCCGGACGTGGGGGCAGCCCTGCGCGTACAAGGCACCTTCACCGGACTATGCATCCAGACCGGCAAAGAGCTGCGCTGCGATGACGCGGAAACAGACACCCGAGTGGACATGACAGCCATCCGGGCGCTGGGGATTCGCTCCATGGTGGTGACCCCGATCCGCGAAGACAACAAAGTGATTGGCGTATTGGCTGTGTTTGCGCCTTCCGCCCACGCGTTCACTATTACCCACGTAGCGGTATTGAAAACCATGGCGGACCAGATCTCCGCCGCGGTGCTGAGGACACGGCGCGCCCTGGAAGATGGTGCTTCCGCCGAACCAGCGCCACAATACGCGCCGGTGGCCATGGCCAAACCCGTTCCGGCTGCTCCCGCGCCGGTGTTAATCAAGCCGGCAGCTTCAACCAACGCCGCGCCAACAGTGCGCACACTGATTCCTGCGGCGCCGAAAGTTGAGCCCATCAAGGTCAAGCCGGCGGCTTCTGAAAGCGCGTTTCCCGTACCGTTCCCTAAACGGGAAGAGCGGCCTGAAGTCCGGGCGAGCTTTGGGACTTTCGACGCTGTCGCCGGCGAAGAGAAGAAGTCCGGCGGGAGCCGTATGATCGTTGGCGCGGCGGTGGTCCTGGTGATTGCGGCAGTTTCCGTGTTTGGCGTGATGAAACTGCGCAAGCCGGCCGCAGTCCAGCAGACGCAGGCAGTCAATCCTGCGACGCAAAGCCAGCCGTCTGACTCTGCGCCTCTAACGGGCACCTCAGTTCCAGGAGCCGGAGTCAATCAGCCGGCAGCCGGGAGTTCAACCGGCAATGCAAATACAGTTGCCCCCGTTCAAGCCCGTTCGGCTACGGATTCGTTTGCGGACGCGGCCAAGAGGAACGACAAGGGTCCGGCTAATCCCGGCGACAAGTCCAATTCGATTGACAAGACCGTGGCTGCAGACAAGACGGAGAAAGTAGCGCCGAAGACCGTAGCCATGGCCTCCGGTCCTTCACGGATCAGCAGCACAAACAACGCGGGGGCGAGCGCGGACGTGTCTCCCACGCTTTCCGTGGGCGGCAACTCCGCCGCAGGAACTCTCAGCGCGCTGGCGCCCACGGGGGAATCGCGACCAACCGCGGTGATGGCGCAATCCACTCTTGAACCGCTGGTGTTGGTGAGAAGTGTGCCGCCCGTGTATCCGGCCATTGCCAAGGCGCGCAGCTTGACCACCACGGTGGTGGTGGAAGTGAAAGTGGGCAAGGACGGCAAAGTGTCCAACCCTAAGCTGATCAGCGGCCTGCCCATTTTCCGCGACGCAGCCTTTGATGCGGTGAAGCAATGGGTTTTCAGACCGGCAAAACTCGACGGCCAGCCCATTGAGCAGAGCACGCAAATCAGCTTGAAGTTCAAACCGTAAGATTCACAGATTCGGAACAGGGCGCGTCGCGACATCGAATCGCGATGCGCCTTTTTTCTTGTCCAGTGAACTGCGCGGCGTCAGACGCTGCCGGTCACGGCGACCGGAGTCTGCGTCCGCGACTTGGCCCGCACGATCAGCCAGGCCACTGCGCGGTAAGCCAGCAGCGCTGCCAGAATCGCGCCGTAGGTAAGAGGGCGGCGAAGGTCGGCCTTTACCAGCCAGATGAAATGCACAACGCCGGCGGCCGCGCTGAAATAGATCAAGCGGTGCAGCTTCTGCCAGCGCTTGCCTCCCAGGCGGCGGATCCAGCCGGTGGTGGAAGTAAGGGCCAGGGGCAGCATCAGCGAC
Organism: Terriglobia bacterium; assembly: GCA_041486545.1. Taxonomy (GTDB): domain Bacteria; phylum Acidobacteriota; class Terriglobia; order Terriglobales; family Acidobacteriaceae; genus Angelobacter. The sequence goes on along the minus strand of JBGPLR010000520.1, from coordinate 905 downwards.
CACGCCGTCATCCCGGCGGTGATGAATCGCCGTTTGTAGATATCGTGCAGCATGGCGTGCACATCAAAGAACTTGTCCAGCCATATGTAGGTCGTCAGGTGCAGGCAGCCGTAGAAAAAAGCGAACAGTCCCAGCATGCGGCGGAAACGAATCAACCACGCCAGACGGGCGAGCTTGCGCAACGGAGTAACGCTCAGCGTGATCAGCAGAAAGATGAGCGTCCACTTGCCGGTGGAGCGGGTGATCACCTCTACCGGATTCGCGCCCAGGTCCTGGTGGAACCCCTTCCAGACAAGAACGCCGAGGGGCGCCAGGCAGGCGGCAAACGCCAATACTTTGAGCGTGCGCACGAATTTTTCAGGAAGCGGCTTCATGGTTGTTCAAGATTCAAACAGCCTCCATCGAGCGAAGCACTGTGCTAAAAATCTTCTCCTATCAGTGTTATCAGCGTTTCATCAGTGGTGAGATTCTTGCTGTTTGCCGTTGCTAATAATTTTTCTGCAGGTACATGCCCGAATACAAGCCGGCCACCTGATCGCCATAGCCGTTGAACATCTGCGTGGGGATTTTTGCAGCAAACAGACTTCCGCCAATGCGGCGTTCCGTTTTCTGGCTCCAGCGCGGATGGTCCTTGTTGGGATTTACGTTGGAATAAAAACCGTACTCGTCGGACGCCATGATGTTCCAGGTGATCGGCGGCATCTTATCGGTGAAGCTGATTTTCACAATGGCTTTTGCGCCTTTGAACCCGTACTTCCAGGGCACCACCAGACGCAGCGGAGCGCCGTCCACGTTGGGCAGGACTTCGTCGTACAAGCCGACGGCAAGAATCGTCAGCGGATGCATGGCTTCATCCATGCGCAAGCCTTCCACGTAGGGCCACTGCAGCACGGAGCGCTTCTGGT
>JBGPLR010000519.1:0-2920 GCA_041486545.1 Terriglobia bacterium | reverse complement strand
GAGGAAACGGCCGTCAACAGCAGCGCCGCGTAGCCCGCTAGTACCAGAATGATGTGCACGATCAGCCAGGCGTCCCGCACCCGCACGTCCGCCCACGCCCCCACTGGCCGCTCCATGCCGGCTACCAATGTCATCAGGAAAACCAGCGGGAACAGAGCCACCGAGGTGCTGGCAAAGCGATACCGCCAGTCGACGAACAGGAACACCAGCGCGAACAGGAACGCGCACAGGTTGATGGTGCCGTAGAAGTTTTCGACCGGCAGGCGGCCTTCCGCCAGGGCCAGTTCGACGATGGCCACGCCGTGCAGCACCACGCCCACCCGGAAAACGCCGAGGGCAAAACCATAGAAGCCGTGCGCCCGCCCCAGGATGGAAAGCATCGAATGCAGCAGCCCCACGGCGTAGAGAAACGCCGCCACGCGCAGCCAGAAGATGCTGGAATCCGCCATGGGGAACTGTCCCTACCATTCTACGTCCCCCAGCAACACGCCGGATTGCTCTGAGAGCGCGCATCGAAATCGACGGCGCCCATGGCTGCCCATGCATCAAATGGGGTTTGGACTCCAGTCGGACTCCACGGGCGAGGAGTCTGAAGGGCCGAGGCCCGCAAGGCAGTGATGGTGGTAGTGAGGGACCGCAGACGTATGAGGGCATCGAGCTACAAACGAGTGACCCAGCTAATAGTGATCGCCCTCGCAGATACGCTTCTGGCTTAATGTCAGATCGCGTGGTTGCGGACGCGGCCGGTACGGATTTCCGAGGCGGAATGCTGTGCCCTAGTCGCATGGAGCAAATACGCTCCCAAAGTGTTCCGGGACCGGCTGCTCAACCTGGTGACGGTGGGGGAACTGGTTGACACCTTCTCAATGAGATCGATACCGCTCCGAGATGCCCGTTTAGGAGCCCATACAGGCCGGTTAGGGTAACATAAGCCCCATAATACTTGACAAGAGGCGTTTATGTGAACTATACTATGACTATGACATCTTTTAATTCCGCCACGCTCAACTTAAAGGCGCTTAAGGCCCTGTACACTTCGGATTCAGCCGCCAAAGCCGTTCTAGATGAATTTGCCTCCCGTCGACGCAACCAGCAAACCACGAAGCTGGAACAACTTCTCTTCCGCCTGAACAATTCTGGAGTCGGAGTTGCCAAGGCTGATGTGATCGCCGTCTTGCGAAAGCTGGATGAATACGGCTGCGGAGACTTCCGCACCGGGCGCAAGGGGCACCCAACGCGGTTTGAATGGAAGTATGACCTTGTCAGCGTGGGTAAGGCCGCAGCCGGTGGTACGCAGGAGGTTGAGGAAATCCAGCCCACGGCGGACCAAGACAATGGTGATGACGAGATTGCAGCGAAGGCCGTTCCTGAAGGTGCTATCCAGCACACTTTCCAGTTGAGACCTGACTGGCAGGTTGAGCTTGCCCTCCCAGCCGATCTTTCAGCGCGAGAAGCTGGCCGCCTCAGCGAGTTCGTCAAGACATTGCCGTTTGGCACCCAGGCTTGAATCGATGAATCAGCTTCCAATAGGCGTCGGTGATAGTCCGGCGCAGCAGCGTTTCATTCAGGCTCACAAGGCGTTCTTGCTGGAGCACCCTGCACTGCACGCGCTGCTCAAAAAAGTTAGCCTGCGAACTCTCGTTGCACCACCACAGGAGGAAGCAGACCGCCTGTTGGAACTTCCCGAAGACGATCCGGCTGTGATCGCATTCGAGGACAAGGTGATGGCAGACCGCGTGGTGTTCGGCTTGGGCCGGATCATCGCGGACGACTTTGGCGAGCTACTCGTGCTCTGTGGAAACGGATACGGTGTGGGAGCATACAAGATTCTCCGTGGAATATATGAACGGCTGGTGACCGCTGCGTACATCGCCAAGAACCCGTCAGAGGCACGCCCCTTCGTTGAAGACGACGCGATCAAGAAGTGGAAGCTATGGCAACAGGCCATTGAGGTGATGCCTGACCTGAAGGACAGCGTCCTCAAGGAGAAGATTGACGCCCTGGAAGCGGAGTACAAACGGGTGAAGGCCAAACGCGCCGAGTCCATTTGCAACAAGTGTGGGCAACCGAAGACTCAGGAAGCCTGGACGCGCGTTGATTTGGCCAGCATGGCGAAGCAAACCGACATCAACCTATCGGCGCTTTACGGCGCGTGCTATCTGACGCCCACGTTCCACTCGCATGCCACCGGCTTCGGTCTGGGCGCGCGGTTCCGGCGCAACGAGGACGGCGTTACCTCCTATCAGGAGATTTCAGAGGCGGAAGCCCGGCAGACCCTATTGTTGGCCCACAACCTCGTGCTCCGGCACTTGGGGTTGCAAAACGAGTACTTCAACCTGGGCTTGGATGAAGAGATTCAGCCGCGCATCGACGCCTTCACGCCGATCTGGAAAGCGTCTGAGTAGCCCCTTTCCCATTGTCCTGGGTTGCGCCAGGGTTGCGCACGCCCATGCTTTACCGGAGGGGATCACCCGTGAGTGTTTGAGAGGTTTTGGTGGACCCGAAGGGATTCGAACCCTTGACCTCTTCCATGCCATGGAAGCGCGCTTCCCACTGCGCCACAGGCCGATGCTAACTAACGGATCTCTCGCCAGACACGAGCAGGGGTGAATAAGGCCAAATGGCGGACATTCGTTGTAGCGATGACTGCTTCGTCACCATCACCAGCGAGAGTCGCGGCTTGCGCGGCGAGAATCATGTCGGCGTCCAGCGAGGCGTCGCTGGCCGACTGCCGCCCCATCTTTCGGGCCGATGCCCAGAATTCCGCCACCTTGAGCATGACCGGCGTGGTGATGGGCACGTAGCCAAGCATGCCCTTGAGCGCGTCAAGCCTGCCAATTCCATTGTCCTTTCCGGCCCTCAGCAACTCCCGGCGCACTTCGTAGTCGGCGATTTCCGGAATCATGACCTCGGCGCCGTT
>JBGPLR010000518.1:0-2920 GCA_041486545.1 Terriglobia bacterium | reverse complement strand
GGGCGTGTTCTCCATGGTGCTGGAAGGCGTGCCGCGCGAAGTTGCAGCGATGATCACCAAAGAGGTGAAGGCCCCGACCATCGGCATTGGCGCCGGCCCGGATTGCGATGGCCAGGTGCTGGTGCTGTCTGACATTCTGGGACTGACGTTTGCGCCGCCGGCCAAGTTCGTCCGCCGCTATGGCGATGCCGCCGTGCTGATCAGCAACGCCGTACGCCAGTTCAAGACCGACGTGGAGTCCGGCGGCTATCCCAACGACGAAGAGAGCTACCATCTGCCGAAAGACACGCGGGAAGAGTTGGAAGCCATTCTGCGGCGGAAAGAATTGAAAGTGAAGCAGCCATTAGCCATTAGCCGTTAGTTGTTGGCTTTTTCTGAAATCCCAAAAGCCGCGAGAGCGCGGGAGTTTGGAGTTTGTTGATTATTCGAAAGCGGCTGAGGGATTCCTATCGCCCACCAAAGCTGTGAGGCACACGCGTTAAATGACTGCTTAGCCTGGCCAGACAGAAGGGGTTTTTGAGAATGCGAGCGCCGCAGGCGCGGCATAACGGTAACCCAGGCCGTACCGGGGTCCCCGGCAAGCCCGCTTTTGGCTTGCTGGGGTGGTTCAGGCCTGGGTAGGCGGCGGGCAAAAAGAAGGCGAGCCCCGTAGGGGCGGCACACGAACACGACGGCTTTTTGAGACGATAGGGATCCCTCGCTCCACTCGGGATTTCCAGAAAAAGCAACTGCCAAATACCAAATACTAAGTATCAAATACCCTCTTCCATGCTCATCATCTCTTCCGCATCTGAAATGACCGCCCTCAGCAAGCAAGCCCGCCACACGGGCAAGTGCGTGGGCTTTGTGCCGACCATGGGCGCGCTGCATCAAGGACATCTCTCTCTGGTGAGCGCGGCGCGGACGCAGTGCGATGTCGTGGTGGTTTCCATCTTCGTGAATCCCACGCAGTTCGGTCCGAACGAAGACTTTGCCAAATATCCGCGGTCGCTGGAAGGCGATTCCGCCATGCTGGCCGCCGAAAAGGCCGACTACCTGTTCTTCCCCGCCGTGGACGAGATCTACCCGCAAGGCGCAACCACGTGGGTTGAAGTGGAAGGACTCAGCGGCAAGCTGGACGGCATCTCGCGTCCCGGCCATTTCCGCGGCGTGACCACCGTGGTGGCCAAGCTGTTCAACATCGTGCAGCCGGACGTGGCTTTTTTCGGACAGAAGGACGCCGCGCAGGTGGCGGTGGTCCGCAAGATGGTGCGCGATCTCAAGCTGGACGTGGAGATTGTGGTCTGCCCAATTATCCGGGAAAGCGACGGCCTGGCCATGAGCTCGCGCAACGTCTACCTGCAAGGTGAGCAGCGGAAACAAGCGCTGGTCTTGAGCCGGGCGCTGCAGCGCGTGCAGGAGCTGGCGGCAAAGGGCGAGAAGAGTACTGCCAGGCTGCTGGTCGCGGGCAAGCAGGCAATGGCTGAAGAGCCTGGGTTTCGGCTGAATGAAGTTCGGCTCGACTATTTTGAGATCGTCAACCCGGACACGCTTGATCCAGTGGCCGACGTTACGGGCGGCGCGCTGGTGGCCGTCGCAGCGTTTGTGGGCAGCACCAGGTTGATTGACAACCTGGTGCTGGGGCCGGAGTCTTAAGGGCAGGAGCGATTGGACTTGTTTTCTACGTTGTCCAACATGCCACGAACGTCCTCAGTCTGATACTTCGGCTTGCCGTTGTCCCAGGTCTTCAGCCAGCCCTGGTAAAAAGAATCAAAGCTGGGCGTCGGTTTAGTTTCAATGATTTTGATCACGCTGGAATCCAGGCCTGACTTGGCAATGGACACGAAGGCCAGCAAGGGAACCGGCCTCTTGCAAAAGTTCGCCTTAAGGCCTTCGATGCGCACCAGGACCACGCGCTCTTTTCCAATGTCAACGGTGCGAAGAATGATTAACGTGGAGTCCGGTTCACTGGGGCGTGTCTTGTAAGTCCACCGTTGGCCGGGTTTGTACTTGCTGTCCGATACGTCTTTAGGAGTGGGAGTTGGAGTGGCCGCTTGCAGTAAGAACGCTGTCGCCAGCAAGCCAGCAAACTTGGGTATGGCGCCTGAGAACATGCAATTTCCTTTCGCTTTACGTTCGATTTTATACCACATCTGTCAGGAAGATGAGAAGCGGTTTTTGGCGATGACATAACGCAGCTGCAGTTCCGCCGCTTTGCGTATGCCGATGCGCGGCGTGACCGTAACCTTCTTTACGCGAAAGCCGTCGTCGCGCACTTGCAGATCAGACTTTGGCGCGACCATATCTTTGCCGTTGTCGCGCGGACGCGTGATGCTCAGCGCATCGCAGAGCCTTCCCGGGCCGCTGGCCAGCTTGCGCTGATCGCGGATAGAAGTGAGATCAAGTTCGGCCGCTTTGCGAGCGTCGAACCCGCGGGCCGCGGCCATCTGTTCCAGGCCGGACACAGGTTGGAGAGCTCGAATCAGAACGCATCCGGCCTTGCCATCAGGCATGCAGGAAATGTTGAGGCAATAGTGCATGCCGTAAACGAAATAAACGTAAGCATGGCCGGGCGGTCCCCACAGCACGGCGTTCCGCGCGGTGCGGCCTGCGGTTGCGTGGGCAGCAGCGTCGGCGGAGCCGAGATAGGCTTCCACTTCAACAATTCGTCCGGCGAGAAATTTACCCCGCTGTTTTCGCACGATCAGCTTGCCCAGCAGCGCGCGGGCCACCACGCGAGGATCGCGGTTAAAGAAAGATCGCGTGAGCAACCGGCCGGTCCTGCTCTTCTCTGTGCCTCCGTGTCCGGGGTCCCCGGCAAGCCCGGTGTTGGCTTGCTGGGGTGGTCGCCTCGGTGGTGGATTCTTCTTCAGTGTGGTTTCTTCTGTTCTGCTTTCTGCTCCGCGATCCACTGGTCAACGTTGCGCTCCAGCAAATCCAG
>JBGPLR010000517.1:0-2921 GCA_041486545.1 Terriglobia bacterium | reverse complement strand
GGTCCGGTCGGCGAACACAAGGGCATCAACCTGCCGGGGACGGTGGTGAGTGTTCCCTCGCTGACGGCGAAGGACATCAAGGACCTGGAATTCGGTTTGGCGCACGACGTGGACATGGTAGCCGCGTCCTTTATACGCACCGCCGACGACGTGCGCGCCGTCAAGCGGCTGGTGAGCAGCCAGCGGTCAGACGCGTGGATCATCGCCAAGCTGGAGAAACCGCAAGCCGTGGAAGAAGCCAATCTGGAAGAAATTCTGGACGTGGTGGACGGCGTGATGGTGGCGCGCGGGGACCTGGGCGTGGAGATGCCTCCGGAAAAAGTGCCCATGATTCAGAAGCACGTGATCCGCCGCGCCGCGGAGTGGCGCAAACCGGTCATCACCGCCACGCAGATGCTGGAGTCCATGGTGGAAAATCCGCGGCCCACGCGGGCGGAAGCCAGTGACGTGGCCAACGCCATTCTGGATGGGTCGGACGCCGTGATGCTTTCCGCGGAAAGCGCCAGCGGCAAGTATCCGCGCGAAGCCGTGGCCATGATGGCCCGCATCATCCTGGAAGCTGAGTCGAGCATGCCGGAGCCGGTGCCACGCCGCCGCCAGGGCCGCCATCTTTCCATCTCAGAGACCATCTGCGAATCCGTGGCCCACGCAGCGCAGGACCTGGACATGAAAGCCATTGCGGTTTACACGGAGACAGGAAGGACTGCCCGCCTGATCTCCAAGTACCGGCCGCAGTCAAAGATCTACGCCTTCGCGGCCACGCCCACGGTTACGCGGCGGCTGAACCTGTTGTGGGGCGTGCAGCCCGTCCACTGCACTATGGCCATCAACACGGAAGGCATGGTGGCGCACGCGGAGAAGGACTTGTTCAGCCGGCACGGGGTCCAGGCGGGCGACATCATGGCGGTTGTGGCCGGCACACGGTCTTCCAGCGGATCCACCAATTTCATGCGCCTGCACGTGGTGGGTGGTGTGGACTCACACGAAAGATCACGGGAGCGGAAAACGGCGAAGAAGAAGTGACTGCTAATTTACCCAGCCGCCGGGGCCGCCGTCCTTCTTGTCCTTGTCAGGATCTTCAGGGTAGAACCGTTTAGGATCGCGCTCTTGCTTGCTCATGTAGACCTGAAACTTCCTGGCAGCGCGCTTCCGTTTCCAGCGGTGGTAGGCATTCCTGAGGCCGAAGGACTGTTCCGACACCGCAAGCGACATGCCCCGCCGGGGAACAAATTTGACAAACAGGTAGCCGAAGACAAGTCCGCCGAGGTGCGCGATGTGGGCCACGCCGCTGTGTTCCTGCATGGAAAACACGAGTGTAACCACAATGAGAATGCCAATCAGATATTTTGCTTTGATCCCAATCGGCAGGGGAATCATGATGATTTCGCTTTCGGGAAAGAACATACCAAAGGCCATCAGCACGGCGTAGATCCCCGCTGAGGCTCCCACGGTAACCGAGTTGGGATTTCCGAGAATCCCCGCATAGGCAAGGCCGATGCTGAAGAGGGCGCCACCCACCACGCCCGCCAGAAACAATTCAAGGAACCAGCGGTGGCCACGCAAGCTCTCCGTGGAAGGGCCAAACATCCACAAGGTAATCATATTGAAGAACCAGTGGATGAACCCGGCATGCAATACAGAATACGTAACAATCTGCCAAACCCTCCCGTGCATGACTGCGCTGGGCATCAATCCAAACCAGAACAAGATTTCGTCGCCTAGGACCGGCGAGGAAAGGTCCAACAACGCCTTCGCAAAAAAAACGGCTGCGTTGATGGCGATCAGCCATGTCACCGCGGGCGTGAACGGCGGCAGGCTCAGCGTCTGTTGTGTGCCTCTGGTCATTACTTCTTGTCCGGCTGGGGCGTCGGTGTTGCCGCCGCTGGTGGAGTGCCACGCTCCGGCGCGGGAATCGCTACCAGGCTGCGCTGGCCATTGGCGCCTACGGACCGCACGCCGAAGATCACGTTGTCTTTGGACTCCTCCAGGTCAATCTTGGTTGCGGTGGTGCGGGTGGTGTTCTCTTCAGGGAAGTCAGGGTCCGTGGTTTTACGCCAGACCACGTCATAGGCGACGGCGCCGGGGACCGCGTCCCACTCGATCTTGGAATCGTTTTCCAGTTCCTTGGTCAACAGGCGGGCTTTGGGCGCCGCCGGGGCTGAAGCCAGCGTGGCCAGCGTGGCTGCGTTGAGACGGGCCACATTAGTCAGGTAGTCGAAATTGACGAACTTGGGCCAGTCACCATACTCGATGCCTTTTTCCACGCGCGGGGTCTGGTGCTGGTGGTGGTAGTCTTCGCGATACTCGGTGAAGCGGACGGCGGCAAATCCCTGCTCATTGAAGGAGCTGTGATCGCCGCCGCGCAGGAAGCGATCGCGGCGAAAGATCAGCTTGGCCGTGAATTTGCCGAAACTTCCGTAAGTCTGGTTGACGTCCTGAATATAGCGGGCAAGCTGGCGGGAAGCCGAATCGTTTTCTCCGCCCACGCCGCGGATGGCGCGCAGATCAGCTTCTGTGGCTGCCGCGGGAATACCCTCAGAAAAAACGCGCACCCAGTTAAAGTTCTGCCGCGTATCGCCGGGCGTGTGATTGCCGCCCACAATGTCATTATTCAGCACGCCTTCCAGTTGCCAGCCTTCGGCCTTGGCCATTTTGGCGAAGTGCGAGCTGCCGTCCAAACCTTGCTCTTCGCCGGCGACGGTGAGAAAAATGATCGTCGCCGGAAACTTGTGCTTGCTGAGCACGCGAGCGCATTCCAGAGACACGGAGGTGCCGCTGCCATCGTCGTTCGCGCCGGGTGCGGGATCAGAAGTGTTGTTGTTGTCACTGTTGCGGGAATCGTAATGGCCGGTCACCAGGAAAATCCGCTTGGCTTGCGCGGGGTCGGTGCCGCGCAAGATGGCGTAAACGTTCTGAAGTTC
>JBGPLR010000516.1:0-2921 GCA_041486545.1 Terriglobia bacterium | reverse complement strand
AGCCTCATTCAACGGCCTTGCGGCGCTGCTGGGGATGTTGAACTCCTGCGCGTCCAACGTGAGCGTGGTCAACATTGATAACGGGTTCGGCGCCGGCTATGTGGCCGCGATGATCAATCGCAGCTAGAGTCCAGTCGAAGCAGACCTTCACACCGATTGGATCGCGGATTGCCTTGCATAATCACCGTTACTCGACGCCTTTCCCCGTCGTCCGCTAGCATTTCAATGGCCGCTCAAGCCCTTTACAGTTCACAATATTTTTCGCGATGCAAGCAGTCTTAAGTACATCGGTAACTTATTTTTCTGAGCAACGTTGAATTCGCCAAAAGCGTCTTAGTGGCAGGTGTACAATTTGCGCAAGCATTGAGGGCCTACGGACCTTCTGGTGGGATTTAACTCCCATACGCCGAGGCACACATGAACGTTCATTTGAGCTACAAGGCAAGCAAGACTCCTGAAGTTGAACGCGAATTCCAGCACCAGATAGAAAAACTGCAAAAACGCCTGCACGTCTTCAAGCCTGACCTCATTCATTTGCACGCCATCATTGAGCCGGAGAACGGGCGAAGCACCAAGGTGTCATTGAACCTGCGGCTGCCTTCCGGGCAGATGACCGCGCAGAAGCCAAGCGAGAAGGCGTTGACCGCGGTGAAGGCGGCCTTTGGGGACCTGGTGGCCCAGCTCACCAAACACAAAGAGCTGTTGCGCGGCCAGTGGACGCGCAAATCCCACCGCGCGGCGCGCGCACAGGCCGCCGCCAACGCCGCTGCTGCGCCCGCGGTTATCGCGCCGGCCCCCGGGGCCTCGCGCGTCCCAACTGGGACCGAAGCGCCGGGCGATGTGGCGCACTGGGTCAGCGCCGACTGGGTCAGCGCCAACATGGAGCGCGTGCAGCGTTTTGTGACGCATGAGCTGCGTACCCGCGTGCTTGCCGGACAGATTCGCGAAGACCAGATCAGCGCGGAAGAAGTGATTGACGAAGTCATGGTCAGCGCTTTGTCGCAGGACCAGGAAGAAGACGCGCGCGCCGATTGGCTGCCGCGCGAAAGCTGGTTTCACCGCCTGGCCATGCTGGCCATCCGCCGGCTGGTCCATTCCAGCGCCGACACCGCCGCGGTTTCGCTTGACTCCTCCGCCGGGAAGCCCAATGTGACCGGCAGTGATGAGAACAGCTTGCAATTCCACCAGCCGGATGACAGCACGCCGGAAGAAAGCGTGATTCGCGACCGCAGCGCGCGCACGCCGGAAGAAATCTTTGCCAGTGAAGAAATGGTGGCCCAGTTGAACCTGGTGCTGCTGGGGCTGGTGCCGCAGGACCGCGAGGCTTTTGTTCTCTATACGCTGGAAGGTTTCACGGTGGAAGAAATCTCACGTTTGTCGGACCGTGCCCCGGACCTGGTCCGCCAGTCCATCCATCATGCGCGCGAACGGGTGCAGCGGAAATTACCGGAGCAAAATGAGTTCCGCCGCAGCCTGCTGGGCCGCTCGCGCGTCGCCTGACCCCGTAGTTTCCCCCGCAAGTCAGCATTTATCCGCAGGGAGGAAAGCAATGATCTCGCGTGAAGAACTTCTTCAACTTGCTCAAGTGGAATCCAAAGAAGGATGTGCCGTCAGTTTTTATTTCCAGCCGCAGACGCCGCAGGACCGATCGCACCGTGAAGAGGCCATCCTGGTAAAAGACCTGGTGCGCGACGCTCTGCGCAAGGACGAGCGCAACGGCAATCATCCCTCGCTCAAAGAAGATTTGCAGAAGATTCTGCAGGCCGCCGAAGGCCTGCACGGCAACCACTCGCGCGGCAAAGTGATTTTCGCCTGCCGCGAGCAGGGGCTATGGCGCGAACTTGACGTCCCGGCGCGGCTGGGCCGCTCGGGGATCACCGTGAATTCCCGCTTCCATCTCAAGCCGCTGGTGGCCGCGCAATCGGGGGTCCCCCATACCTGCGTCGCCCTGGTAGACCGCAAGAAGGCCCGCATCTTTGAGCTGGCGCAGGACGTGTTGAAGCAGAAGCCGGACCTGGAGTTCGGTCCGCTGCCCAAGGCCGGCCGCAGTGACGGCTACATGGGTTACGATGCCGGACATCGCGAGCGGCGCATGGACAAGGAAGTGAGCGACCACAACCGGCTGCTGGCCGAGTCTCTGCAGTCGCTCATGAACCGCGACAAGCTGGAGATTCTGCTGGTGGGCTGCCGTGAAGACGCCTGGGCAGAGATGGAGCCGCACCTGAAGATTTACCTGAAAGGACGCCTAGCCGGACGGTTCCTGCTGGACCCCATTGCCGCCACGCCCGATGAAGTCCGCGAGTTTGCTCTGCGCATCCTGGAAAAGCGGAAGAATGCCGAGCAGCAGGAGATGATTCGGGAAGTGGTTGGCGAAGCGCAGCGCAACGCCCGTGGCGCGGTAGGATTGCGCCACGTGCTGACGGCTCTGGAGCGCCAGGAAGTGCAGACGCTGCTGGTCAGCCGCGACTTCACCGCGGAAGCCGTGGAGTGCGGCAATTGCCGCCACCTGGATACCCGCATGGTCAACCAGTGCGCCGTCTGCGGCCAGGCAACGCACCCGCTCACTGACGTCTCTGACACGCTGGTCGGCTTGGCGCTGCGCAACGGCGCGGAAATCCGCTTCATTGACGGCGATCCAGAACTGGAAAAAGCCGGACGCGTGGCCGCGCTGCTGCGGTTCCGTGGCGACCAAAGCACACCCGGGAAATTGGCGGTGTAGCTCTAGTCATTCACCGCAAAGGACGCAAAGGACGCGACGCAAATTCGGCCATTGAACGATTTCGGAATCTTAGTGCACGCGAGCGCTGGCCAGGTTCTTGCCGGCTAGCCTAATCTGCGCACCAACTCCTTTGCGCTCTTTGCGTCCTTCGCGGTTAAATCTGCTCTACATTCTCGCGGCTGAGTGTTATCCTTCTGCGTTT
>JBGPLR010000515.1:0-2921 GCA_041486545.1 Terriglobia bacterium | reverse complement strand
CCGTTGGCATACGGCGGCCCGTCATGCAGAACGTAGAGCGGCCGGCCCTTGCGCGCCTCCCGAATCTTGCCGTAGATCCCCATTTTCTCCCATCGTTCCAGCCACCTAGGCTCGTTCTGGGGGAGATTTGCCTTCATGGAAAAATCCGTCTTCGGCAAATTGAGGGTCTTCTTGATCTCGAGCGGCTCGGACATGGGTTCTCCGGATGCAAGTTGCAACGTGTCTTTATTATAACCAGAGTGGGCGATGCTTCCGTCGCGGACCGCTTAGGTACTGCCGCGCATGTTAGCCGGAGAAAATCATTCACTCGGACGGCCAGCACCGTACGGAGCCGGGAACAGCCTTGATGTTAGGATGCGGGCCGAGAGTTACTTCGACGGGATAAGCGATCACGGACGGGGCTTGCGCGGTTTGCTCGGTGGCCAGCTTCAACTCCTTCTCAAGACATTCGGGAGTGTCAGTACTTTGAGCCTGGCAGCGACCTTTAGCCAGATTCCGGGCGCTCTCGTCGTAGCCTTTCTTGCAGTCGAGCATGCCAGCGCTCAATGCGATTTTCTTCGCGATTCGCTCCCAGCAGGCTGCCTGTTCCTTGGGCAGGATGCACTCGGCATCGATAACGCGGGTGTAATTCATGGCGACTAGTTTGCCAGGGTGTTCCACAAACTCGATCTGGCCCAAGGCTACGTCCTCAAAAATCTTCTTCCCGGTTTTGGCATCGTAGATCGCAAATCCCATACCTCCGTTGAGGCCGTCATCAGCGCGGAAAAAGACAAGGTTGTTCTTCACGCCCTTGAAATAGCCGCTCCAGTCGTGAGGTCTAACAATCATCTCTGATTTAGCGCGAGCGGCCGTACACGAAGCGGCCACGCCGTTGGCGATAGGCACAATCGCGAGCTTATCAGCGCCCTTTTGTCCCAGATCGACTTCTTTGACCATGAAGTGCGGAAACAAATAGCAAGTCACTTTGCCGTGAGTATGCATACTGTACCGGGACGGCCCTAAGTCCACGGTTTGCGTGCGCAACGGCTTATCGAATGAACTCGCCGATGCAATTGCCGTCAACGCGAGAAGACTTACAAGAAGGCGGAATCGCACAGTTCCCTCCAACACGCGAGGTTCATTTCTGCTCTGCGACCAGCTTAACACCTTCATCGCGCCCGGAGAGAGTGCGGGAGTCCAGGCAACACGGCCCTGCGGGAATGGGGCTGCCGTGCGGGCACGTTCGCGGATGGCCCAGAAAGGTGCAGATGCGGTCCGTGGCTTCAGGGGAAAGGATGTGCTCGAACTTGCAGGCTTGTTCCGCGACTTCCTTTTCGTCGGCAACCTGGAAGGTGTGGGTGAAGAGCTGCTCGGCCAGGCGATGGCGGCGGATCACGTCTTCCGCGCGCTTGCGGCCTTTTTCCGTGAAGTAAATCATCTGGTCGCCGTGGCCGGCAGCTTCACTCGGCGGACGAAACGCCACGTGGCAGCGGTTCAAAACTTGTTTATGCGTGTGGGGCGCCACCGTGTGGGCTTCCAGCTCCACCAGTCCCATGGTTTGCATGCGCTCCAGGGCCATGGACATTGGCAACGCGCCTTCCACTTCCACGCGGCCCAGCTCGGCGGGCTCGCCGTTTTCCGCCAGCACCCAGAGTTCTTCCAGGACTTCGTCATACTGCTCTTCGTCGCCCATAGCAAAGGTTTCCTGCGAAGCAATCTTGCCGTGGTGAAGTTCAAGCAGGCGGTCGGCCAGGCGGGCGACGTCCGGGTCATGCGTCACCATGATGATGGTGCGTCCCTGGGCGTGCAGGTCGCGCAACTGCCGCAGCACGATCTCTTCGTTCACGGCGTCCAGGTTGCCGGTGGGCTCGTCGGCCAGCACGATGTGCGGATCGTTGATGAGCGCACGCGCGATGCATACGCGCTGCTGTTCGCCGCCGGAAAGCTGCGAAGGCAAGTGGTCAGCGCGATCGAGCAAGCCGATGCGGTCCAGCGCCGCCAGAGCTTCCTTCTTGTCGGTCATACTGTGGAAGTACTGCGCCAGCATTACGTTCTCTACCGCGGTGAGATAAGGAATGAGGTGGAACTGCTGAAAGATGAAACCAATTCTCTCCGCGCGGAAGCGGTTCAGCTCCGCGGGAGTCATTTGCGAGACGTTGACGCCGTGAATCCAGATTTCGCCGCTGGTGGGCTGGTCGAGACAGCCGAGCAGGTTCACCAGCGTGGATTTGCCGGAGCCCGAAGGGCCCATGATGGCCAGCCATTCGCCCGACGCCACAGTGAGGGAAACGCTGTCCAGCGCGCGCACTTCTACATTGCTTTTGTAGACGCGGGTGACGTTTTTGAGTTCAATCGGCATTATTCCCCTCGGAGTATCCCCGCAGGCTGAATCTGTTGTAACAGACGCAGCGGCGCGGTGGACGCCAGCAACGCCAGCAAGACGCTGCCGAGCAAAACCGGAGCGAGCAGGAGCGGTTGCGGCCATATGGCGGAAGCAAAATTTGCTTTACCGATCCAGAACGCCACGGCGCTGCCCACAATATATCCACCCGCGGCGCCGGCCAGCGCCAGTAGGGAAGATTCGGCGGCGAAGAGAAAGTTTACAGTGCGGTTGGACGCGCCCAGGGCCTTCATCACGGCAAAATCCTTGCGGCGTTCCAGAACGGAACTGGTAAACGTTGCCACCATGCACAACATGATCAGCACGACTACCGCGGCGGACGCGGACAACACCAGCGAACGCGTCTTGCCGATGACCGCCGTCTGCGCCTGCGTGATCTGGCGGACAGGTTTGACTTCAGCCTGGGGCAGGGCAGACGTCAACTTGGCGATTGCGTCCTGGATCTCGCGTGGGCGGCCATCCACGCGGACCAAAGCAGTGCTGGGCTGCACGCCTGTCCACTGAACAAAATCGGCGAGCGGGACATAGATGCGGCTGTCAT
>JBGPLR010000514.1:0-2929 GCA_041486545.1 Terriglobia bacterium | reverse complement strand
GTCAGTGCCTTTGTCCATGGAGTTTTGCATCATGTCCATGAATTGCGGGGAGTCTTCCACGCTCTTGCCCACCTGGGACAGCATGTAGTCCAGCAGCACGATCATGCCCTGGCCTTCCATCACCGCGCTGCGGCAAGTGGATTGCTCATCGTGGTCAATGGCCGCTTTCATGTCCTGCAGGCTGCGCTTTTCAATCTCTTCATCATGCTTGGTCATCTTGAGCAAATCGTAGCTCTGGTCCTGCAGGGCGTGGGTGAGTTCGTGGGCCATCACCGGTTTCTGCATGATGGGAGAAATCCAGTCCAGCAGGTTCATGGTCTTGGTTTTTTCGTCGTAAAAGCCGGCCACCTGCTCGGCCAGCAGCTTGATCAGGTAGTCGTGCATGTTGAACGCGCGCGGCAACAAGCCAAACTTTTTCAGCACCAGCTCAGACCGCTCAAAGCGGATGCGGTCCACGTCATTCTGGAATTTGTCGCTGACGAACTTTTCCACCTGCTCCCGGCTGACGATGGCCTTCTTCACGTCGTGCTTGATGGGCAGCAGCGTGTCCTTGCTGACAAAGTGCAGCACCTCGTCCACGGTAGCCAGCAGCTCTTTGGCTTCGTCCGGAGTGAGCTTGTGGTTGCCCTCCATCCCTTCCGTGTCTTCCGTATCCACGTGCGCCGGCGGGACGGTCGGCTTCTGCGGAGTAGCTTGCGGGGACGCTGCCTGAGGGCTGGTGGGCGACGGCGCCTGGTTTGGCTGGGGCGCGGGTTGCGACGTCGAAGCTGGTTCGCGAGAAGACGACGGTTGCGCGCTCTGCGCCCAAGTCACAGTTGTCAGAAGGCAGAAAACAACGATGAAAGAAAAGAAAGTTTTTTTCATTGAATAGATCAGGCGGAACTTGCTCTCCTTGCGATTGGCCACCCCATTTCTAGCGGACCATGGGCATCCAAATCAGCGCTTCCGATATTGTACGCTCTGCGATGTGCTGCCTTGATTGGATGGCTTTGAATGGATGGAAGGACAGGCCCAAAAGTAAGCCGCGGATGTAAGAAATCCAGTGCCTGCGAATTTGCACGGCTTTACAAGAACGGGTTCTAAGCGTAATCCTACGAAACTGCCAGCATTTGTGCCAGAATTCACATACATGTATGCCCTTTTGATCCAAATACGTTTATCGCAAAATGGTATTGCTCGCAAGTCGGGCCTGAGGACATGCCGGGCTTCGCTGCGGATGCTCTTGAAGCGGGCTTTGACGGACCTTCATTACGCAAGCTTGCCGGGCTGGTGCAGCCGACGTTTAGAGACGTTGGCGATCTGTTCCAGAAGGCTTTGCTGGACATCGGTACGATTAAGATCCAGACGCAGGAGCAGGCCGTCTTTGCGCTCAGTCGCCTCACGGCCGCCGACATCGTGGAAGGGCGCGTTGAGCCGATTGAAGGAGCAAATGTTTTGGCCATGTATGCCCAGATGTTGTGCTATCCGGAGTTCCTGGCCAATTTCCTTCAGCTCTCCGAGATGCCACTGTGGGGCGAATATGCTCCGCCCAGGGAAAAACTTGTTCAAGACATCATCGAACAATCCCGCGCACTGCTTGCTAACGTCCCCGAATAAAAATGGGCGACCTTCATTCTGAAGATCGCCCAAGGTGCGCGCAAACATCGTCTGCGCTACTCCGTCGTCCAAGCGCTACTCCAGCGCCGGCTCGGCCGCGCGGATGTACTCGATGACCGAATCGCTCCAGCCATCCACGTGCATCCACTTGCCGTAACCAACACCGTTCTGGTAACTGGCCACGTTCAGCATCCAGCCGCGCGCCTTCGGGTTCGGCACGGGATCGTGCGACTGCTCGTCCGTGATCACGATCAAGCGGTCGTACTGCTCGTCCAGCCCCTGCAGCGCCTTGCCCAGGTACGTTCCGTTGTGCGGCTGGCTGGCGTTCAGCGCGTCGCGCAATGCGAACCCCTGGCGTGACGGCACGCGCACCAGGTTGTCCGAGAAGGTGAAGATGCTCACCTGCTCGGCGATCTCGCGCAGCAACACCGCCAGCCCGTAGGCCGCGTCATTGCGCCGCATCTCCGAACGACGCGAGAGCTGCGCGTCCATGGAGCCGGAAACGTCCACCAGCAGCACGGTCTTGCCCGGCAGCTTGGTGTTCCCCTCTAACGCCCGGAACATCGCCTGCTCGATCTCCGACTCCCACTGCGGCGCGTAACGCGCTGCAGCGATGAAGCGGAACGGCAGAACGCGCTCGGTCTTCATGCGCGCCAGCCCATCGCGGATGGCCTGCTCGCTGACCTTGGCTTCCGCCATGTTGCGCAGGTTGCGCAGCAGCGCCAGCGCGCCCAGCTTGTTCTCGCTGAGCAGACGCTCCCAGGCTTCGCGCTTGTCGGCCCCGCCGGAAAGCGCAACTTCCCAGGTGTCCGGCGTTGCCAGCTCGCCTTCTACCAGACGCTTCCACAGCGCGGCCTGCGCTGCGTCCACCGGCTTGGCGTGACACAGGAACAGCACGTCACGCAGCTTCACCGGCGCAGCGCGGTTGTACTTGCCCAGCGCGTACTCGTCGAAGCGGGTGAACGCCGCGGCCAGCCCCTTCTTCACCTGCGCCGAGAGCGGCTGCTTGCCTTCGCTCCAGTAGAGCGCCACGAACTCAGAGAGTTCGTCGGCACGCTGGATGACGCGGGCCAGAGTCTCCGCCACCAGCGCGCGATGCGTCGCCAGCCGCGCCATCTCGCGGACCAGCAACAGCGGCGCGTGACGCAGCTTCATCTGCGTGCGGGCTTCCACCGCCAGCGCAGCAACCTTTTCCGCCGGCACCTTGGCCACCAGCTCGCGGATGCGGCCGGCGATGGCCACTCCGTCCTCATAGAACTGGTCTTCCCACAGCATGCAGGCCAGCACGGAGCGCCGCAACTGTTGCTCCGCCGAGATGTGCCGTGCCGGCGCG
>JBGPLR010000513.1:0-2938 GCA_041486545.1 Terriglobia bacterium | reverse complement strand
CATGTCGCCAGCTCCGCGGGATCGGAATCCTCCAGGCTGTACTGGAACTGCGTGCGGCTGATGCGATCTTCCACCGTCAGGTCCTGCACCGGTTGCATGAACAGCATGATCCCTTCCACCGAACTGAGCGGCGGCTGCAGGCGGCGGATGATTTCCGAAGCCGTGGCGTTGCGCTCGTCGTGCGGTTTCAGGTTGATCTGGATGCGCCCGTTGTTCAGTGTGGTGTTGGTGCCGTCAATTCCAATGAACGATGACAGGCTGGCCACGTCCGGGTCCTGCAGTAACACCTTGGCCAGCTTCTGCTGCTGCACCGCCATGGCGCTGAAAGAAATGCTCTGGGGAGCTTCAGAAATCCCCAGGATCACGCCGGTATCCTGCACCGGAAAGAAGCCCTTGGGGACAATCACGTACAGATAAAGCGTCAGCGCCAGCGCGCCGGCTGTCGCCAACAATGTGGCGGTCTGGTGCCTGAGTACCCACTGCAGGGTGCGTCCGTAAAACGCGATCACCCGTTCATACGCGCGTTCTGAAGCCTGGAACATGCGCCCGTGCTTGGCTTCTTTGGGATTTTTAAGCAGCCGCGCGGCCATCATGGGCGTGAGCGTGAGAGAAACGAAGGCCGAGATGACAATGGTCACAGCCAGAGTGACGGCAAACTCGCGGAACAGCCGCCCCACAATGTCGCCCATGAACAGCAGCGGAATCAGTACGGCGATGAGCGACACGGTCAAAGAAATAATCGTGAAACCAATCTGCCCGGACCCTTTCAGCGCGGCTTCCAGCGGCGAGTGGCCTTCTTCCAGGAAGCGATCGATGTTTTCGATCATCACAATGGCGTCATCCACCACAAAGCCGGTGGAGATGGTAAGCGCCATGAGTGAAAGATTGTCCAGGCTGTAACCCAGCAGGTACATCACGCCAAAAGTTCCAACAATCGAAAGCGGCACGGCCACGCTGGGAATGACCGTGGCCGAAAGGTTCCTGAGGAACAGGAAAATGACGATCACCACCAGGACCACGGTGAGCATCATTTCAAATTGGACGTCCTTCACCGAGGCGCGAATGGTTTCCGTGCGGTCAGTGAGAACGTGCATCTGCACTGACTTGGGCAAAGAGGACTGCAACTGCTGCAGAGATTTCTTGACTCGGTCCACCACCTGGATGATGTTGGCCCCGGGCTGGCGCTGAATGTTCACGATGACCGCCGGCAACACCTGTGGGCCCTGGCCGGGCGTGGTGGTCCCCATCCAGGCTGCTTGTTTGGTGTTTTCCGCGCCGTCAATGATGTTGGCCACGTCCTTCAGGCGCACCGGTGCGCCATTGCGGTAGGCGAGGACCACTTCCTTGTATTCATTCGCGGACAGCAACTGGTCATTGCTGTTGATGGTGAACGCCTGCCGCTGGTTTTCCAGAATGCCTTTGGCCTGGTCCACGTTGGCTTGGCCCAGCGTGGTGCGCAGGTCTTCCAAGCTGAGACCGTAAGAAGCCAGGGCCGAAGGGTTGGCCTGAATCCGTACCGCCGGACGCTGGCCGCCGCTGATGGAAACCAGTCCTACGCCGGTCAGCTGGGAGATTTTTTGCGCCAGCGTGGTGTCCGCCAGGTCTTCGACTTTGGTTAGTGGCAGGCTGTCAGAGGTCAGGGCCAGAGTAAGAATCGGCGCGTCCGCGGGATTGACCTTGCTGTAGATCGGCGGGTTGGGCAGGTCGCGCGGAAGAAACGTTGTTGCTGCGTTGATGGCCGCCTGCACTTCCTGCTCGGCTATGTCAATGTTCATTTCCAGCGTGAACTGCAGCGTGATCACGGAACTGCCGAACGAACTGGTGGACGTCATCTGGCTCAGCCCGGCAACCTGGCCGAACTGGCGCTCCATGGGCGCGGTCACCGACGAGGCCATCACCTCCGGCGCTGCGCCGGGATAAAACGTGATCACCTGGATGGTGGGGTAATCCACCTGGGGCAACGCCGATACCGGCAACTGGCGGTAGGCCACAGCGCCCACCAGCAGCACGGCAATCATCAGCAGCGAGGTGGCTACTGGACGAAGAATGAATAAACGAGATGGACCGCCGTTGGCCATGATTCAGGTTCGTGTCAGGAACGCGTGTTATTGCGCCTGCGGCGCGGGCGCGTCAGAAGACCGTTTCTTGCGCTCTCCGGTTCCGCCCGGCGCAGGTGATGCTCCCGGCGACGCTCCACCGTCACCGCCGCGGACTTCCACCTGGCTGCCGTTCTGCAGCCGGTCTTGCCCGTCGGTGACCACAGCTTCTCCCGGGCTCAATCCTTTGCTGATGGCGGACATATTCCCGCCATTGAAAGACACGGTCACCGGACGCATTTCCACTGTCTTGTCCGGCTTGACGGTGAATACATACGTTCCTTGCGGGCCGCGCTGGATGGCCGCCGCCGGCACCACGGTGTTGTCTTTGCGCACTTCCAGCAGCAGGTGGATGTTGACAAACTGGTTGGGCCAGAGCACGTTGTCGCGATTGTCAAACACCGCTTTCAGTTTTCCCGTGCCCGTGGTGGTATCAATCTGGTTGTCGATGGTCAGCAGTTTGCCCGTCGCGAGCTTGGTCTGATCGTCACGGCCGTAAGCTTCGGCCGGAAGCTCTCCGGCATGCATGCGCTTGGACACCGCGGGAAGCTGGTCTTCTGGCAGCGTGAAAAGCACGGCGATGGGCTGCAGTTGCGTGATCACCAGCATTCCGGTGGGATCAGAAGCGTGGACCATGTTGCCGACGTCCACCTGGCGCAAGCCCACGCGCCCGTTGATAGGCGCAGTGATGCGGGTGTACATCAAGTTCAGCTTCACGTTGTCAATCTGTGCCTGGTCGGCGCGCACCGTACCTTCGAGTTGTCCGGCCAGTGAGACCTGGGTATCGTACTGCGCCTGCGGGATCACACCGTCTTTCACCAGGCCGGCGAAGCGGGCCATGT
>JBGPLR010000512.1:0-2949 GCA_041486545.1 Terriglobia bacterium | reverse complement strand
CTCATACCAGGCCAGACCGTGGCGGGCGGACTGCGGATGCGCGTGATGGTTGTTGTGCCAGCCTTCGCCGTGGGTCAGCAGGGCCACCCAGAAGCTGTTCTTGGAAGTATCGTCGGTGATGAAGCGCTGCTTGCCCCACATGTGTGTTGCGGAGTTCACCAGCCAGGTGAAATGCAGACCGACGACGGTGCGGAAGAAAACGCCCCACATCAGGAACGGCCATCCGCCGATCGCGAACAGAATGATTCCGGAAACAGTAATGGGTACCCAATGCCATTTGCTGATCCAGGTGTGAAATTTAGATTTGCGAAGATCCGGCACGTAAGGCAGCAATGCGTCTGACTGGTTGGCCAGCACGCGCCCGGTAATGATCCAGCCCATGTGCGCCCAGAAGCCGCCATCGCGGGGAGAATGCGGGTCGCCTTCCACGTCAGTATTCTGGTGGTGTACGCGATGTACCGCCACCCAGAAGAACGGTCCGCCTTCCAGCGCCAGCGTGGCGCAGACGGTCAGAAAATATTCCACCCACTTGGGGGTCTTGTAGCCACGATGCGTCAGCAGCCGGTGGTAGCCCATGCCGATCCCCGGGCCACCTGCCAGGAACAGCAGCGCCATGCCCACGAAAAACGCCGGCCAGGTAAACATGAAGAGCGCGGCAATGGCTCCGATGTGGAATGCCACCATGAAAAAGGCCGTCAGCCAATTGATGGGTTCACGAAATGTTCTGTCGTGCTTCAAGTTTTCCATTTGTCCGTTTGCTCCTGATTCAAGCCTTGGTGAGGAATCTGCGTCTGTATTTCAACCCTAACAGGAAGGCGCCAATCCGTTTGTAATACTTGTGTAATCTGGAGGTTACGGGCGGTGTGGGCTTCGCCTTACCGCACAAAACAAAGCCCAAAAAATGGAACGGCCAGGGATTGTAAGGCTGCTGATTTGCGCCGCCTTAATAAGGAAGAATCGCGCTAAGGGAAGGGCATGTACTGATGGAGAGCGTTTCTCGCTCTTGCGTCACTCAGGCTCACTTTTTCCTACAGCCCGCGATAGAGCCCGCCATCGGCCAGCAGCGTCTGCCCAGTGATGTAAGAACCCCGCTCCGAGGCCAGCCAGACAATGGCGTCAGCGATTTCTTTCGGTTCGCCCAGGCGTCTTACCGGCGCGTCGGCCGCCCAGTGCTCGTAAATCTGTTGCGGCGACACTCCCTCCGCCAGAGCGCGGACGCCGGCCAGCTCCTTGAGGCGTTCCGTGGCGGTGTACCCTGGAGCAACGTTGTTCACCAGGATGCCGTCTTTGCCGAACTCATTGGCCAGGCTCTTCACCAACCCCACCACCGCTGCGCGGACCGCGTTGGACATGATCAGGTCGGGGACCGGCTGCTTCACGGTCACAGATGTGATGGTGATGATCCGTCCCCAGCGATGGCGCTGCATGTATGGAATCGCCGCCTTGGCCATGTGGACCACGCTCATAAAATTCATGTCCACGGCATGGCGCCATTCGTCGCCGGCGATGGACAGAAAATTCTTGGCCGGAGGGCCGCCCGTGTTGGTGACGCAGACGTCAACTCGTCCAAACCGTTTGGCCGCCTGTTCGACAAAGCGCTGGACCGCAACGGCATCGGTCACATCCAGCGGCTCCGCGTAGATTTCGGCGCCGGTATCTTTGCGAATCTGGCTGGCGGCTTCCTGCAAAGTTTTTTCCGTGCGCGCGCACATGGCCACTTGCGCGCCTTCACGGGCAAAGGCTTCCGCCGTGGCCCGGCCAATCCCCTGGCTGGACGCGGCTACAATCACGCCCCGGCCTTTCAGTCCAAGTTCCATGGCTCATCCATTGCTGATTCGGCGGGCAGAGGCCACCCGTGCGATGACGTTTTGCCGTTCCGTCCGTCGGATTATAGCCGAGACAAAATGTTTATAATCTGGGCATCAAAACAAATGTGTCAACGAGGTCCGGCATGATCATAAAAACCGCACTCATGTTCACGTTCTGCCTGTGCCTGTGCGCCGCGGCGCCTCGCCCGGTTCCTGCCGCTGTTCCGCAGTATGAACCGCGCCACCGTTCCCAGGCGGAGCAGGAGATGATGGACAAGAACGCCCGCGAAGCCAACAAGAAACGGCAGCAGGACATCAAGACTGACACCGACAAGCTCTTCCACCTGGCCACCGAACTCAAGGAGGCCGTGGACAAAAGCAATGAGAACACGCTGTCACTCGACGTAGTGCGCAAAGCCGACGAGGTGGAAAAACTGGCCAAGCGCGTCAAAGACAAAATGAAGGAAGCCGTTGGCCCTCCGCTGCGCGTGGAGCCGTTCCCCAGAACGCTGCCTGCTCCGCCGCGCTAAGCCGGGCACTTCCCTTGGCTTTTCGAAACACATAAAAGAACAGGCGGGCCGCAAAGCCCGCCTGTGAGAGTATCTGGTGCGTTGCGGCTAATCTTTCAATGCGCCGATCCGCATTCCGTAAAACGAACGCCACACAAAGAAGGCTGAAACCAGGAAGAAGCACACGGCCAGGATGTTGGTGGTCATGGCTCCGCTCTCGCCGGTCATCTTCACCGCCAGTTGTACGGCGAGCAGGCCGAACAGAGTGGTGAACTTGATAATCGGGTTCAAGGCCACAGAAGAGGTGTCCTTGAAGGGATCGCCCACCGTGTCGCCGACTACAGTAGCATCGTGCAGCGGCGTGCCTTTCTTCTTCAGCACCACCTCCACCACTTTCTTGGCATTGTCCCATGCGCCGCCGGCGTTGGCCATGAAGATGGCCTGGTACAAGCCGAAGATGGCGATGGAGATCAGGTAGCCGATGAAGAAATACGATTCGAGGAACGCGAACGCCAGGGTGGAGAAGAACACCGTCATGAAGATGTTGAACATCCCTCTCTGCGCGTACTTCGTGCAGATCTCGACGACTTTCTTGCTGTCCTCGACCGACGCCTTCTCGGTGCTATCCAGCT
>JBGPLR010000511.1:0-2963 GCA_041486545.1 Terriglobia bacterium | reverse complement strand
GCTCACCGCCGCCGACCCTGACTTTGCCGTGTGTCCGCAGATTCAAGACGCCCTGGTCCGCTACGTCCGCGACGGCGTGCTGAGCTACGTTCCCCCGGAAGGCCTCCCTGGTTTTCGCCAAGCCGTGGCCGAATGGATGCGCGATACGCGCGGCTTCGAATGCGCGCCAGAACACGTCTTCGCCACGGACAGCGCCGCTTCCGGCATGGCCGTGGTCGCCCGCGCGTGCCTCAAGCCCGGCAATGAAGCGCTGATCCCCGGGCCGGTGGATTTTCTGCTGCACCACACCATCGAGTTGGCCGGCGCCAAGGCCGTGCGTGTTGCCGTCACGCGCGCTACCACTGCCGAAGAGTTTATCGCCGGCCTGGAAGCGAAAGTCACGCCGCGCACCCGCATGTTGTGGCTATGCAATCCGCACAATCCGCTGGGCGTGGTTTACTCGCGCCAGTGGCTGCAAGCCGTGGCCGAGTGGGCCGTGCGCCGCGGGCTGAGAATTCTGTCCGACGAAATCTGGTCAGACATTGTTTATGAACCGCATCGCCACGTGGCGACGGCATCGCTCTCGCCGGAAATCGCGCGCAACACCGTCACCGTCTACGGTTTTTCCAAGAATTTTGCGCTGGCCGGGCTGCGCGTCGGTTGCCTGATCTGCAGCGATCCCGCGTGGAAAAAAGAAATCGTCGCCGCCTCTGACGCGGAGAGCACGGTGTACGGCGTCTCCGTGCTGTCGCAGGTGGCGGTGATCGCCGCGTTGAGCGAGGGACGCGGCTGGCTCGCCGACTTTGTCACGCATCTCAAATCGCAGCGCGACTACACCGTCGAACGTCTGCGCCAGTGGCCCGGCGTGGCGGTAGAACCTCCGCAAGGGACCTACGTGATCTTCCCCAACACCGGGAGCCTGGACCAAGACTCGGAGCGCTTGTGCACGCGTCTTCGCGACGAAGCCAAAGTTGCGCTGGTCCCCGGACTGCCGCGCTGGTTCGGCGAAGGGTCGGCGGGCCATCTGCGAATCTGCTTTGCCACCTCCCACGGAATTCTCAAGGAAGCGTTTGACCGCATGGAGCCGGTGGTGGGGAAGATTGCCGCATCTTCGCGCTGACGGGCGCAGATCGTAAAAACTCAGCCACGAATGAACGCGAAGAAGCGCGAATCGCGTTTGCTGGCGATAGAATCCTTACTGAATGCCTTCCCGAGAAAAACAGCGCTCGCTCCTGGAGTTGGTTAAGCTCTCCGGTTTTGATCGCCCGCAGAACTTGATTCAACTGTTCGTCGGCGGCTCGGAGTTGCACGGCGCAAAAGTCGGCACGACCGATGACACCGATCTTTACGGTGTCTACATCGAGGATCCGGTAAACGCGCTGGGGTTGGACTCGCAAGAGCATTTCGTCTGGTCATCCGCCGGCGACGAGCGCCGCAACGGTCCGGATGACGTTGACGTGACACTTTACTCGCTGCGCAAATGGGCGGGTATGGCCGCCAAAGGCAATGCCACGTCATTACATTTTCTCTTTGCCGAGCCAAAGAAAGTTCCGCCCGAAACCTGGCGAAGGATTCAAGAGAACCGCAACGTTTTCCTGTCACGCAACTCGGCCAAGCAGTTCCTGGGCTTTGCCGATGATCAATTCAAGCGCCTGACCGGCGAGAAGGGAAGTGGCAAGAAAGGCCAGCGCCCGGAATATGTCGGCAAATTTGGTTATGACACCAAAGCGGCCATGCACGGGCTGCGGCTTCTCTACGAGTGTATGGAACTGATGACGCACCGCCGCATCACTCTGCCGCGCCCTGAAAAGGACCTCCTGATTGAAGTCCGCAGCGGCGAATGGACCCTTGAAAAAGTTCTGGGCCACGCGCAAAGGCTAACGCAGGAAGTGGAGGAAGCCGTGGAACGGTCTCCGCTGCCAGATCACGTTGACCGTAGCGCTGTATCCAGGCTGGTGGCCAAGGTGCACTTGGAATTCTGGAAGAAAGAATAGAAGGCCAGGCACGCCGTACGCGACGGACGCTTTCATGTTACCAGCGCGTATGAGGCTCGCCATTCCATCCTGTTGCACAAGACGCTATACTGTTTTCAAATCTCGACCCATCCCCCGCAAATTCTCACTCAGTAAGTCCTTTTGGAGGCGACATGAAAGCCTGTGTGGCGCGTGCATACACAATCTGGTTCGTCCTGTTCCTTTTGGCCGCAAGCTCGCTGCTGGCCGCACAGACCCAGACCTTTGACGTTGTTTCTTTTACGCCGCCCGCGGGTTGGGCTGCCTCCCAGGACAGTGACCACGCTGTATTCACCTTCATTGACAACTCGGCCAAGACCTTCGTGATGCTGGCGGTGTACAACAGCACGCCGGGATCGAGCGATACGGAAAAGGACTTTGTGGGCGAATGGAAAGAGGTGGTGGCTAAGAGCTTTTCCACCGGCAGCGCGCCCCCATCAGCCGCCGGCCAATCGCGGGGTGGGCTAAAGTTTCGCCAAGGCAGCGCGCAGGTCAAGCAGCAGAACGGCCAGCCAGCGTATGTCCGTCTCATGGTGTTTCCGGCGGGAAAGCGCCGCTTTTCCGTGATGATGGTCGCTACCAACGAGAAAGCTCTGGAAGCGCGCCAAGCGGCGGCGCAATCTTTTCTGGACAGCATGAAACTGGTGGCGCCGGCCGCGGCGTCCGCGCCGGCGGTTGCGTCGAACAGCGGGGTACACAGCGGACCCAGCGCCGCGCCGCGTCCAGGCAAGGGCCTCTCCGGAGTCTGGATGGGATTCAAGACCTATGTCGGCGACTACGAGCCGCATCCGCGCTGGTACACCTTCTATGATGACGGCCAGATCTTTGAAGACATTCCGCGCGCGGGCTTTGTGGGATTTGATCGCAGCGCCAGCCAGTCCGATTCCGGACAGCGCAGCTACTGGGGCGCGTACACCTTTTCGAACGGCTCCGGCTCCATCACCAAGCCCGGGGTGAAATACCCTGAAGTGC
>JBGPLR010000510.1:0-2965 GCA_041486545.1 Terriglobia bacterium | reverse complement strand
GTGAGGTTTCATGCTCCATCAAATCCTCTGTTTCCTCGTTTCCTCCGTGTTTCAAAGGTTTTGGGTTTCAGGTTTGGTTTTGAGCTTTCCGCTTCGTGTTCCTTCGTGTCCTTTGTGGTTAAAATGAAGTTGTGGATCTCGCTGCCAAGCGGCAACGCCTTGACCAAAGCCTCTCCGCCCTGGGGCGGACGCTGGTGGCGTACTCCGGCGGCGTGGACTCCGCCTACCTGGCTTACGCGGCGCATCAAGTGCTGGGGGATAACATGCTGGCGGTCATCGCCGACTCCGCCAGCCTGGCGCGCACCCACCTGCAGGATGCAATCGCTTTTGCCGAAGAGCAGCACATCCCTTTGCAGATCATCCAGACCGCGGAGATGGACCGCCCAGAGTACGTTCGCAATGACGGGCAGCGGTGCTTTCACTGCAAAGATGAGTTGTTCCGGGTGATGGAGGTTTTCGCCCAGCAACAGGGGTTTGCTTCCATCGCTTACGGCGTGAACCTTGACGATCAGGTCGACTTTCGTCCCGGCCAGACGGCTGCCCGACAACACCAGGTAGCCGCGCCGCTGCTGGACGCCGGCCTGACCAAAGCTGAGATCCGCCAGCTTGCGCGCGAAGCCGGCCTGCGAGTCTGGGAGAAACCGGCTTCGGCCTGCCTGTCGTCACGCCTTGAATACGGCAGGCCCGTCACCCGGGAGGCCCTGGCTGCCGTGGAGCAGGGTGAGGACGCCCTGCGGGCCTTGGGTTTTCAGCAGTTCCGCGTGCGCCACCACGGGGAAATTGTCCGAATTGAGATCAGCCGCGAGGAGCTTGGCCGCGCGCTCACCGCACCCATGTTCGCCGAATTTACGCGTATTTTCAAAGCTTTAGGGTTCACCTTTGTCACCGTGGATACGGAAGGGTTCCGCTCCGGGTCCATGAACGCCGCTCTGCGGCCCCAGCCCCTGATCAAGCTTGCCCCGTAGGCGGGGCCAATGCCCCTTCATGAGATAATCAAAGAACGACTTTATTCGGGTAAAGGTGGTATCTCTTGGCACGTGTACGGGGCATTTCCCTAAACATCGTCTTTTTGCTGGTCTTGTTGGGCGCGGGCTGCAAGGCGCAGAATCCCGGTTCGCTCAGCCCTGAAGTCTCCCGCCGGATCCAGACCGAGATCCGCGCGCGCTACAGCGTTCCTCAGCAGATCACGATTGCCTTGTCTGAGCCCAAGCCATCCGACATCCCCGGCTACGACACCATCCAGATCACGTTTACCGGCGGAAGCAAGCCGGCGACGCTGGACTTCCTGCTGGCCAAAGACCGCAAGAGCGTGGCCCGCATGGAAAAGATTGATATTTCCCAGGACCTGATGTCCAGGATTGACGTAAAAGGCCGCCCCATCCGCGGCAAGGCCGACGCCAAAGTCACCATTGTCAATTTTGACGATTTCCAGTGCCCCTTCTGCTCACGCATGCACGCCACGTTGTTCCCCGGCCTGCTGGAGGCCTACGGCAACAAAGTCAGGTTCATCTACAAAGACTATCCCTTGGTGGAAATTCATCCCTGGGCGATGCACGCCGCGGTGGACGCCAATTGCCTGGGAGACCAGAGCAACGAGGCTTACTGGACCTTCGCTGATTCCATCCACGCCGCACAGCAGGAATTTCGCGGCAAGAGTCTCGCGGAGAGCATCGTTGCCCTGGACAAGTTAGCCAAAGACCAAGGAGCGAAATACAAGCTGGACGCAGCCAAACTGGATGCCTGCGTGAAGAAGCAGGATGAATCCGGCGTGCGCGTCTCCATGGCGGAAGCCGAAAAGCTGGGCGTGGATTCCACGCCAACCTTGTTCATCAACGGCGAGAAGGTTTCCGGGGCCGTGCCTTTTGAAGATATGCGCGCCATTCTTGATCGCGCTTTGGCGGAGAACGGCCAGCCGTCCGCGGCGCCCAGCGCAAAAAAGTAGATAAGTTGATGAAAGTCGGGTATCGTACCGTTCATCTGAACGTCCACAGGAGGCAACTGTTTGATGCAATCGGTCCAACCTCGGCGTAGTGCGCTTTTGCTGGGCGTCGCCGGCCTGTTGATGCTTGCGGGCTGCCCCGGCCGCGGCACGGACAAGAACGTGATGGCAAAAGTGAACGGCTACAAGGTCCTCCGCTCTGAGGTGGACAAGAGTTACAACAGCCAGACCGCCGGGAGCACGCAGAAGCCAACTCAGGCCGAAGAAGAGGCCCTGCGCCTCAACATCCTGCTGCGCATCATGGACGTTCAGCTCCACCTGCAGCAGGCGCAGAAGCTGGGCGTGGTGGCCACCGATGACGAAGTGGAAGGCAAATTCACCCAGATCAAGGCGCCCTATACCCAGGAAGAGTTCCAGAAGATCCTCAAGGACCGGGGATTCTCAGAAGAAGAATACAAGCAGGAAATTCGCCGCAATTTGACGATTGAGAAGCTGCTGAACAAAGAGATAGCGTCCAAGATCACCATTTCAGACAGCGACATCCAGAACTACTACAGCCTGCACAAGTCCGATTTCAATTTGATTGAGCCGCGCTATTACGTTGCGCACATTTTCGTCAGCGCGCAGCCTCCGGCGAGCGGCACAGCGGACGACCAGCGCAAGAAGATGCAGATGATCTACAACCGGCTGCAAAGCGGAGAGGATTTTGCCGCCACCGCCGCCCGGTACTCGGAAGATTCTGATACCGCCCACAACGGCGGCGAACTGGGCGCCATGCCGGAATCGCAGCTTAAAAACACTGACGCCGCTACCCGCGATGCTATTCCCAAGCTCGCGGCCGGCCAACACAGCCCCATCATCCCGGTGATCAACCCCAACAATCACCAGACCACCGGTTACCGCATCGTAAAGCTGCTGAGCAAAGAGGCTGCCGGCCAGCGTGACCTCAACGACCCGGCGGTACAGCAGTGGATTCGCGGCCAGCTGCGCATGCAACGGGAACAACTGCTCAAGATCGCCTACGAT
>JBGPLR010000509.1:0-2968 GCA_041486545.1 Terriglobia bacterium | reverse complement strand
TTCGTGCGCATGCGCATTATTCAGGGCGGCATTTCCTGTGGCGTGGATTTCGCCGCATCCGCTTCAATCCTGGGCGCACGCATCAGGAACATTCTGGCCGAGCCAGTTCGCGTGCCTTGCTGGAAGAAGCTCACCGCCGCCGCAGCGAGCGTGGCGCTGCTGCTGGCCTTCCTGATCTTGAGTCCTGGACTCTCAGTGGCGCTTGATTTCTCAAGTGACGCCTTCTCCAGCGAGGTGACAGGGAAGCCTCTGGCGGCCGCGCAGCGGGCGGTGAAATCGTCATCATCATCATCATCCGTGTCGCGGCACGCAAATTTTGGCGCAGCGGTCCCGACGACGGTGGGTGTGCAGGGCCAAAGGCGGTCGGCAACATATGAGGATTCGCTGAGGCACTCGCGTTCTCGAAGTTACGTGCAGGAAACTCCGGCTTACCGCTTGACCGCCGTGTCTTCAAGCTCGCAGGTTGCTTCGCCCAACTGGGATTCTCCTGCATTGAGTGAGCCTTCGCCCGCCAATCGTCCTGGCGCCAGGCCGACCGTCACCGACTCGGTAACCAGGATTGTGCTTACGACCGTGAGCGGGATCGCAATCCATGAACGGGTAGAACGGAACGAGCATGGTGGACACGGGCGCGCGCGATAGAAGGTTGCGTCTGATTGGAAACCGGCGCTGCATGTTCCCTTTCTGATTGCATTTGTGCTGCGTGACGCCGGGCGCGAAGCTGGCTGCGAGCTCACCTGCATTTACAATCCCTGAATGCGACTAGCCAACAAAGTTGCCGTCGTCACCGGCGGCGGGAGCGGAATTGGGCGGGCCATTGCCGCGGCGTTTGCCCGCGAAGGCGCGAAAGTGGTGATCGCCGGGCGCCACAAGGAAAAGCTGGGGCACGCCGCGAAAGAAATTGGGGCGGGCTGCCTGGCTGTGGCAGCCGATGTTGGCAACCTGCAAGATCTGCAGCGACTGGTGCAAACCACGCTTGACCGCTTTCAGCGTATTGATGTTCTGGTGAACAACGCCGGAGTGCTGCTGGCCGGGACCGCGGAGTCGCTCACCGAAGACCAGTGGGAGCAGACGTTCAACGTGAACGTCCGCGGCGTGTGGCAGCTCTCGCGCGCCGTATTGCCGCACATGCGCGCAGCCGGCGGCGGAGCCATCATCAATATGGGGTCCGTGCTGAGCACGTTGGGAGCGCGGAACCGCGTGGCCTATGCGGCTTCCAAAGGCGCCGTGTTGCAAATGACGCGCGCCATGGCCGTGGACCATGCCGCGGAAAAGATCCGCGTGAACTGCATTTGTCCGGCGATTGTGGAAACAGAAATGGTCGCCGCGTTTGGCATGGACGAAGCCGCGCGCCAGCAGCGGCTGGCGATGCACCCCGCAGGCCGCTTTGGACAACCGGACGACGTTGCCGGACTGGCCGTGTTTCTGGCCAGCGATGAATCGTTGTGGATCACCGGCGCCGCGTACACGGTGGATGGCGGGTACTCGGCGTGGTAGCGGAGGTTGTTGACTTGTTGCAGAAGAGTCCTTCATGACAGAAACGTTCCTACATCCAGCAGGCGCGGACAACAAGACGTTCGCGGCCGATCGGCAAACCATTACCCAGGCATACGCGCGCATACGGACCCACATTCGCCGCACGCCGGTCGTGGAAGTGGCGCCTGCGGACTTTGGACTCAACATCGCCAGCCTGACCTTCAAGCTGGAGTTTCTGCAGCACACCGGATCATTCAAAGCGCGCGGCGCCATGAACAATCTCTTGTCGCGCAAAGTGCCGACGGCTGGCGTGGTGGCGGCGTCCGGCGGAAACCATGGCGCGGCCGTGGCTTTTGCCGCCATGAAGTGCGGCGTTCCGGCCAAGATCTTTGTGCCCAGCGTTGCGTCATCGGCCAAGCAGGACCGGATTCGCGCGTACGGGGCCGATCTGGTGGTGGGCGGAGAACGCTATGCGGACGCGCTGGCTGCCAGCGAAGAATGGGCCGCGCAGTCGGGCGCCATGACCGTGCACGCTTACGATCAGGCGGAGACCCTGCAGGGTGCGGGCACGGTTGCGCTGGAGCTGGAAGAGCAATGCCCGGCGTCCCACGCACTGGACACGCTGTTTGTCGCGGTGGGCGGAGGCGGGCTGCTGGGCGGCATCGCCGCATGGTATCAGGGCCGGACCAAATTAGTTGGCGTGGAGCCGGAGCTGGCGCCGACGCTCACGCGCGCCCTGGAAGCCGGACGTCCCGTGGACGCCCCGGCCGGCGGCATTGCCGCGGATTCACTGGCGCCCAAACGCGTGGGCGAATTGATGTTTCCTCTGGCGCAAAAGTGGGTGAAGCAAGTTTTGCTCGTTTCCGATGCCGCCATCCAGCAAGCCCAGCAGAAACTGTGGGACGTGATGCGCGTGGTGACGGAGCCGGGAGGCGCTGCGGCATTTGCGGCGTTGCTGTCAGGAATTTACAAGCCTGCGGCAGAAGAAAAGATTTGCGTGTTGTTGTGCGGAGCCAATACGACGGCGGTGAAGTTTTAGGAAACTAATTCTGTCAGCCTTACGAACTACGGAGGTTGATACGAAACTGTAGGTTCGTCATCCCGACGTGCCGTAAAACGAGCGCGCGTTGTCATCAGCGCGCGAGTAGGCCGGAGGGACCTAGTGCTCCCCAATCCATTGAATAGACTTCTAAGAGACACAAGGTCCCTCGCTCCTATTCGGACGCTGGCGATCACCCCAGCAAGCCAAAACCGGGCTTGCCGGGGACCCCGATCAAGAGCGCGTCCTCATTGACGGAGCTCGGGATGACGAATTTGATAGAAAGAAGATCTCCGAGGTCTTTTCAACCCCCCTGGCCAAAGTAAACAAGGGCACGGTCTTCGCCGTACGCCTGTAATCCAGCCTGGTTAATTCCTTACGGTCGCGCCGGCGCTGCTTCTTCCTCCGGTGGCGGAGGCGGCGGCAGTTCCTTCTCAATCGGCTTGCGCGGGA
>JBGPLR010000508.1:0-2975 GCA_041486545.1 Terriglobia bacterium | reverse complement strand
GGAAAGGGGAGCAGTTAATGAAGCGGGTGCTCCTGGGGTTGGTTTTTGCAGTCTACTTTTCGGCCGCGGCCTTCGCGCAGGCCGGCCGCGACGCGCGCATTCTTCGTCCGGACGGCGTGATGTTGATGGCCACGTACACGCCCGCGGCCCAGCCCGGCCCGGGCGTGCTCCTGTTGCACGCCTGCAACCGTGACCGCAAATCCTGGAGCACGTTGACCGCGCGTCTCGTCGCCGCCGGGTATCATGGGCTCGCCTTCGACTACCGTGGCTACGGCGAAAGCACCGGCGGCCCCTACGTCAAGCCGGCGGACTTGCCGCGCGCCATCGCTGCGTTATTTCCCGGCGACGTGGAAGCCGCCTTCAACTTTCTCCGCTCGCAGTCCGGCGTGGACAAGAACCGCATTGGCGCCGCCGGTGCGAGCTGCGGCGTGAATCAAGCCATCCAGTTGGCGCTGATTCATCCGCAGGTGCGCTCGCTGGTGCTTCTGTCCGGCTCCACGGACACCGCTGGCCGGCAATTCCTGAGCAAAGCCGACAGGCTTCCCATCCTCGCTGCCGCCAGTGACGACGATAACGATGCCGTCCAATTGACGCAGTGGTTTATTTCGTTCTCGCACAATCCGCAAAACCGATTCATGGAATTCAAAGCCGCGGGCCACGGCGCGGACATGTTTGCCGTCGAAAAAAGTCTCGAGCCCATGATTGTAGATTGGTTCGAAAAGACCCTTCGCAATGCGCCTGCCAAGCCGCCTGCCCGGGCCGCCGCGTCGCCGCCAACCGCCATTGAGGAATTCTGGTCGCTCCTCGAGGAGTCCGGCGGCGCGGCCCGCGCCACGCAGTATTACAACGAAGCCAAGAAGCGCGATCCCAAAGTTTTTCTTTTCCCGGAGGCCGTCTTGAACGCATTCGGCTATGGCCGGCTGGAAGAAGGCAACACAGCGGAAGCCGTCGAGATTTTCAAACTCAACGTGCTCGCCTATCCTGCCTCGCCCAACGTTTACGATAGCCTCGCCGATGGCTATGTCGCCGCCGGAGACCGCGACATGGCCATCAAGTTTGCACGCAAAACCCTCGAAGTGCTGGACGCCACGCCCATCCTGGAAGCCGATCTTCGCAAGCTGCTCCGTGACAGCGCCGAAGAGAAACTGCGAAAGCTCGGCGCGCCGCCCGCGGCTCCCTCGACGCCGAAGCCCCCGCCGCCGTGGAATGACCTTACCTACATAACAGGCTGTCTCTTTTTTCAAAGTGGCAAGATCATGGGACAAACAAATCCCATGTCGGTTCCGGGACAGTGAGCGCAGAATGGGAAGTTATGAATGGCACGCGGATAGGAAAGGCTGTGCGCCTTCTTTTTATTATCACCGCTCTTCCTATGAGTTGTGTGCACGCTCAATCTACTCGCAATGCGCAGGCAACCCCTTCTCTTCAGGAGTTCTTTCAAGCTTTAGTGGAGCACTATAACCCTGCCTCGTTGCCTAAATACGAGTATGTTTTGAAGGTCACCGATCAGATTTCCGGCGCACGTACTGAGGACATTACCAAAGCCTTGCCAGCGATTCTCATGGCCCTCGCACACCAAGATGACAATGTGAAGGCTGATGCTGTGCTTGCTTTATTCGCCATCAGCCAGCGTCCGGACAGTGCTGAGCTTCTGAAAAAACACATCGCTGGCATTGCCAATCTCTTTAATCTACCCAACGACCGTTTGCAGGGCGCCGCCACAATCATAATGGGCAGCCTGAGGCCGACGCCTCCGCCAGAAATATTGCCGCCGTTGCTCACGTTTCTGAAACGGACCGACCGCGATCCCCAAGCGCAGGGCAGCGCCGTGTTTTACCTTGCACGCTATGCCCCGGATAAGCCGGACGTCGTTGCGGCGATCCAGGAGTTTTTGTCCCGGCCATTGAGTAAAAGCACCAGAATTGGTGTGCTGAACGCACTTGGCGATCCACGCGTTAAGGATGCGTCTCTCATTCAGGCGGTGACTAATTCCTTGGATGATCCTGACCTGGGGGTTCGATTCACGGCCATACAGGTGCTCACCCGCATGGGCCCGCATGCCTTGCTGCAGGCGGAACCCGCTTTGCAAAAATCGGTGGGGGGTATGCTGAAATTCCTAGGACAAACCGACGGCGATATGAGTATGCAAGTGCATGCCGTTTCTGTCCTCGTACTATATGCACCCGAAAAGCCAGAAATCGCAGCAGCGATCCGAGAATTCTTGTCCCGGCCGTTGGGCAGTGCTCCCCGCATTGGAGTGTTGAACGCAGTCGGCGATCCGCGCGTGAAGGATCCTCAAATCATCAACATGGTGATTGCTTCCTTGAATGCTCCCGATCCGGACGTCAGATTTACGGCGGTACAAGTACTCACGCGGATTGGACAGCACGCGTTGCTGCCGGCGCAACCGGCTTTACAAAGATTGGCCGACGATCCGAAACAGCCCGCCGAAGTGAAGGCCGCTGCAATGCAGGCTCTGCAGGAAATCCGCCGTGGCAGGCGTTGAAATCGCAACAACTCCAACTTCATTACTGCCGTCAACACCGGCATCGACCGCTTTGTGCAAGAGGCCCGCGCGCGCAACGTCAGCATTGAGGTGATGGACCATGCGCAGGGCCGCCACGGCTTCGACATCCTCGACGACAACGCCCGCTCCCGCGAAATCATCGCCCGCGCCTTCGATTTCCTGAAGGCCCGGCTGGGGCAGTGAAGCGAAATCGCTGTGTTTAGGCCCTCCTAGCCAGGTGGTTACCCCCAGGAACCACGGTGCAAAAAGGGCAAAAATACTTTTGCTTTTTCTTCGCCTTGTGCTAGGATGCCCTTATATCGAAGGGGTGCAGCTACATTCCCCAAATAGGAGGGTAAGATGGTTTCCACGGATGCAACGGGTCCACTCTCTGGTAAACTTCCGGTCCCTGGGGTGGTTCCCCACCCGGACGGCAATCACAAAGGCAGAGGTGGCTTCATGGCAGACG
>JBGPLR010000507.1:0-2980 GCA_041486545.1 Terriglobia bacterium | reverse complement strand
GTCCACAGCGGCAGCTTTATCGATGCCTAAATCCCAGGCGAATGGACTGAGCAGTACCACGAAGACGATGTAGCGCAGCGCCGGTTCGGAGATTGAGAGCACAAGGCTCGCGAACAGATACCCTATCGGGATGCAACTGAGGAAGCAAAACGATGCGAACAATCGAAAAGGCTGGAGAGGAAGCGAAGGAGACACGCGTGTAAAAGCTGCCGTTGAGGTCAGGGCCGCCAGCAGGCAAACCAGCGCGAGGTTCCGCATGGTGCGATGCTTGCCCCGGACGCTTACTAGCAATGCGATGCACGTCAATCCGCAGGGAACAATCCAGACAAATGACACGTCATGAAAAGACATGGCCGGCATGGTCATGGTCACCAGATATTCAGAATGCCTGACCAGGGGCACATACCAGAAAGCCGCGGCTGCCAGCGGCATCAAGACCAGTCCGGAATAAAATCGCAGAACGTCGATGGCTGGGGAAAAATTCCTGGAACGAAGACAGGGCGCGATTTTGAAAAGCCCTGAGACGGCGATGAACAGCATCGCGATCGGGGCCACATGTGCGTTCGATAAAAGTAACAGGAACAGAAATAACTTCGCCAGGAAGCGCGACCTGGAGGATTCGGCAACATTCAAGAAATGACGCTGCCACAGCAAGAGACACACATAGCCAAGCAGTTGTGTAAACAGCCCGCTCCTCAGTGTGGCGTCAAGCGCAATCCCATAAGGGTAGTGTTCATAGGAGAGAAAGATTACGGTAAGGCAGCCCGCGGAACTTGCCGCCCACCAGTTGCGCGCCTGAGCGCGGGCGACGCAAGCTGTAAGACCCGGCAGAGTTAAACTCAGTCCACAGAGAAGTGTTTTTGTGATCGCGGCATAGGAAAAAGGCAGTACGCGCGATAAAAATGCAGTAACAAAATAGAACAATGGCGGGTAGAAGTCTGGAAAAGGCATCCCGCCGAACCAATGAGGCGCCCAGCCCCACGTCCGCGGGAAGATATGCCTAGCGTAGTACTCACCGAGCACGAGATGGCTCATCCCATCAAAGCTTTCGGTAAAAGGGGAACGCCAGAAGCTCTCCAACTCACGCCAGTTCAGCAACAGGGTCATCGCGGCCAGAAGAGCGCTAAGCGCCAAGCTGGGCATTGCGGTGGGAGCGGAACGGTTCACGGGCATTTCAGTGTTCGCGGATGTGGTCGCGTGAGAGGCAAGAAGCTGAGGCCTGAGGCGGGCACGAATGCGGCGCAATCCCTTCAGCATGGCTGGGTATTCTATCCCACCGTTCCCTCACCCCAAAAATGCACCCAGGAGCGAGCCCGCATTTTCGACGAGGCGGGTTCGGCCATAACGATGAGTTAGTGTGATCGCTCACGATCAAATCTTTTTGCGGACGGAGTAGCAGAAAAACTCTCTCTTCCCGCGGATCTGCGGCCTGAAACGCCTCAATCGAGCCCAGCCGTAAATCCCGCAATTCTTGCCCGCCGGCTGCTGCTAGTGCTTACGCGGGGGCGAGTAGGAAGCGCAGATGCGCCGTGAAGATCAGCAGAACAAAGAAGTAGATAAACGCGAAGCCAAGCGGCACCACATGAGTTCCAGCCCCTACCCTTTCATGGAGCCACGTGATCAATCCCAACGTTGCCGGAATCAATAGTGCGCAGACGCTAAGCACAGCGTCACAAGATTTCTCGGCGCGGTCTGTTGTAATCCTAGGAGCTTTGAACTCGTGCTCAATCTTCCAGGAGCGGGCGGTTGCAGCCACGAACAGAATAAATAACATGCTCACTCCTGCGTAGATCGACCAGACCGCGCATGCGTGGTTCGCTGGCACATCGGGTACCAAGACTGCAAAATTCAATGAGCGATCCTCTTCGCTTGGAATTTGATGGGCCAGATGTCCCTCTTAATCTGAATCGTCTCGCCTACGCCCCCGTCGCGAACTGTACGTGCATAGGGTCGGGTGTCGGAAAGTGGCGACCGTCGCTCCATCCGTGTGCTTTCCAGATGTCATACCACCAATCAGGAAGCGTCCGGGTGAGCGGCTTTCCCCGTGGATTGTGGTCCGGGTCCCAGTCGATCGCAATGCCGTACGAGTGAAGCGAGAGACTTTTGCCAGCGGTGATTTTGCGGAAGTTGAACCCGCCGGCGTGCTGGTCGAGTCGCCGTTTGTGGAGCCATGCTCGGATCGCATCATCGCTCGCGCCGTCCCCAACCTGTTTCTTAGCGAAATTCCACACGTCGTCGAGAACCGCGACGAAACTGTCTTCCAGCAAGCGATGCATTCTTATCCCGGACACTGGCGTGAGCTTTTTGTCTTCCTGGTAGAACAGGCGCCAGCCATCTGGCGGAGCAATCTTCCGGATGTTGGCGCCTTCCCAAGCTTCGTTGAGAGTACCATCTGAGTTTGCCGGATTGCCAAAACATCGCCTCAATTTCGGC
Organism: Terriglobia bacterium; assembly: GCA_041486545.1. Classification (GTDB taxonomy): domain Bacteria; phylum Acidobacteriota; class Terriglobia; order Terriglobales; family Acidobacteriaceae; genus Angelobacter. The sequence continues at coordinate 547 of JBGPLR010000507.1, read as the reverse complement.
TCGACCATTTGGTGTCTTCATTCTTGATCCCTTTCCGTTTGGCCGGGGACTCCCCGGCTCCCGGCCTCGTCTAATGGATTACCTCAATGCTGGAAACCGGGTGGATCTCCGTCCATCCGTGGTTGGGCTCGGTATCAAGCACGAAGGAGCCCACGATCTTCACTCTGGTGCCCTTTGCGGGGACATCCACGGGTGAATGAAAGTCTCTGCAGGCAGCTTCGGCGTCCAGTTGCGTGTCCCGCCCCTGGCACACGGGCTCAACCACCAGCGATGCCGCTTGGGCCGTCCTGTTCCTGTCATTCAGCAGCTTTTCAAACTCCGGATCGACCGTTAGCTGGATGTGGTCATCTCCGTCCTTTTCCGGTTTGACATGGTGAATCGTTCCGGTGACCGCGATGCACTTTTCGACCACGACCAGCCTGGGCTTGTGATAGACGTGGTTCCAAAGCTCCGCATCGCACCCGGTCGTAACCGCGGAGTGCGCAGCCGCTTTGATCTCGGCAGACACGGTAGCCTTGGCCTTGCTGGCGGTGGATTTCTTCTTCAT
>JBGPLR010000506.1:0-2983 GCA_041486545.1 Terriglobia bacterium | reverse complement strand
GGCGTCGGCGCGATCCTGGCATTGATGATCACCCGCAGCGACCTCACAGTGGTCGCGCTGATAGGCGTGATTCTCCTGATTGGCATCGTGAAGAAGAACGCCATCATGATGATTGACTTTGCCCTGGATGCCGAGCGCAAAGAAAACAAGCCTGCGGCGGAAGCCATCTACCAGGCCAGCCTGCTGCGCTTCCGCCCCATCATGATGACCACCATGGCCGCGCTGCTGGGTGCGGTGCCGCTGGCCTTTGGGCGCGGGACAGGCTCCGAGTTGCGGCATCCGCTGGGCATCACCATTATCGGCGGCTTGCTGCTCAGCCAGTTGTTCACCCTGTACACCACGCCGGTGATTTACATATGGTTTGACAAGCTGGCGCAAAAGTTCTCGCGCTTCTCGCTGGGCAATGCGATTCCTACGGAGGCCAGCGGAGACTAGAAGAGATTGCCAGAATTGCCAAGATTGCCAAAATTGACAATTGCTGGTGTTGACGAGGCTGGCCGGGCAATCTCGGCGATTTTTGACAATTTTGGCATTTTTGGCAATTTGAGAAACACATGAACATCTCTGCGCCATTCATCCGCCGTCCGGTCGCCACGTCACTGCTGGCGACGGGCGTGCTCATCGCGGGAATCCTGGCGTACACGCGCTTGCCCGTCGCGCCCATTCCCCAAGTGGAATATCCGGTCATCAGCGTGAACGCCGGTCTGCCCGGCGCCAGCCCGGAGACCATGGCTTCGTCAGTGGCCACGCCGCTGGAGCGCCAGTTCGGACGCATTGCCGGCGTGAACCAGATGACCTCCAGCAGCCAACTGGGTTCCACCAGCATCACCATGCAGTTTGATCTCAGCCGCAACATTGACGCTGCCGCGCGCGACGTGCAGGCGGCCATCAACGCGTCTCTGGGCCAGTTGCCCGCCAACCTGCCGGTGCGCCCCAATTGGCGCAAAGTCAATCCCGCGGACGCGCCCATCATGATCCTGGCGCTGACTTCAGACTCGGTCACCAAGCCGCGCATGTATGACATTGCCGACTCCGTGCTGGCGCAAAAGCTCTCGCAGGTCCCGGGCATCGGGCAGGTATTTGTCGGCGGTGGCGCCAAGCCCGCCGTGCGCGCGGAAGTGAATCCCATGCTGCTGAGCAAGATGGGCGTGGGCGTGGAGCAGGTCAGCCGGGCTTTGAGCGCGGCCAACGCCAACCGCCCCAAGGGCGAAGTGGCGAACGAACAGAACGCCTGGCAGATTTCCGCCAACGACCAGCTGTTCAAGGCCGAGGAATACAAAAAGATCATTGTCGCCCGCAGCGCTAACGGCATCGTTCGCCTGGAAGACGTGGCTGACGTGAAGGACGACGTAGAGGACACCCGCAACACCGGATTGGCCAACGGCCGGCCCGCGGTGCTGATGATTGTTTTCCGCCAGCCCGGCGCCAACATTATTGAAGCCGTGGACCGCGTCAAGGCCCTGGTACCCGAACTTCAGGCGTCCATTCCGGCCGGGATCAAATTGGAAGTGGTGCTGGACCGAACCGGCACCATCCGCGCTTCCGTGCACGACATCCAGATCACCTTGATCATCTCCATTGTTCTGGTGGTGCTGGTGGTGTTTCTTTTTCTGCGCAATTTGCGCGCCACGTTCATCCCCAGTGTGGCTGTGCCGCTGTCCCTCATCGGTACCTTTGGCGTGATGTATCTGCTGGATTACAGCGTGGACAACCTCTCCCTGATGGCCCTGGCCATCTCCACCGGCTTTGTGGTGGACGACGCCATTGTGGTCATTGAAGACATCACCCGCTACATGGAACAGGGCATGGACCCGGTAGCGGCGGCGTTTCGGGGCGCGCGCGAAATCGGCTTTACCGTGCTCTCCATGAGCACCTCGTTGGTGGCCGTCTTTATCCCGATTCTCTTCATGCAGGGCATCATCGGGCGGTTGTTCCGCGAGTTCGCAGTGGTGCTGAGCACGGCCATCGGCGTGTCTCTGCTGGTGTCTCTCACCGTCACGCCCATGCTGTGCGCCAAATTTCTGCGCCCGGTCAACGAAGAGAAGCACGGAAAGTTGTACCGTTGGAGCGAGGGCGGCTTCGACTTTATTCTGAAGATGTATCGCTACAGCCTGGGCTTTGTGCTGCGCCACCAGCTGGTTACCCTGGGCATTACCATCGCTACCGCCGGCCTGAGCGTGTACCTGTACATCATCGCGCCCAAGGGGTTCTTCCCGCAGCAGGACACGGGACGCATGGGCGGGGCCATCCAGGCCGAACAGGACATCGCTTTCCCCGCGCTACGCGACAAAATGGTCCAATTCGTGGGTATTGTCAAAAATGATCCGGCGGTCAATACCGTGATGGGCTTTGCCGGCGGGCAAGGAACGTCCAACACCGGGCGCATGTTCGCTACGCTCAAGCCGCCAGCCGAACGCGACAAGATCGGCCGCCGTCCGGTAACCGCTGACCAGGTGATCAACCGCTTGCGCGGCAAATTGTCCGTGGTCCCCGGCGCAACGCTGTTCCTGACCGCGGTGCAGGACCTCAACATTGGCGGGCGTTTTTCCAACGCCCAATTCCAGTACACGCTGCAGTCGGAAGACCTGAACGAGTTGAATTATTGGTCGCCGCGCGTGCTGGACAAGCTGCGCAGCCTGCCTGAGTTGCGTGACGTGAACACCGACCAGCAGGACAAAGGCCTCTCCGCCGAAGTGATCGTGGACCGCGATACAGCGTCGCGCCTGGGGATCAGCCCCGCGCAAGTGGACGCGGCCTTGTACCAATCGTTCGGACAGGCGCAGGTTTCCGTGATGTACAAGCAACTCAACCAGTACCACGTGGTGATGGAGGTGGACCCCAAACTTCTCCCCGGACCGGACGCGCTCAGAAACACTTACGTGAAGTCCTCCAACGGAACGGAAGTACCGCTGTCCTCCTTTACCCGGTACCGGCCTTCCAACACCGCGCTGGGCGTGAGCCACCAGGGAATTTATCCGGCGGC
>JBGPLR010000505.1:0-2984 GCA_041486545.1 Terriglobia bacterium | reverse complement strand
CCACTCGTCCGCCTTGGCCGCTGTCACAGTGAAACGAGGGTCCAGATAGACTAACCGGGCCTTGCGTTCCAGCGTGGAATCAATCAGGTCCATGGTGTCAGGCGTGATGAAAGATTCCAGGCGGTTTGCGCCCGACATGATGATGTACTTGGCATTGAGCACGTCAAACGATGGCACCGTTCCGAACGTCATTGAATATGCCAGGTTCACAGAAGCCAGGCACAGCGTGGAATGGCGCACAATATTTGGCGAACCAAAGGCAAGGCCCAGGTTCTTGAAGAAGACTTCCGAAAAGCTCTCCGTTGAGGACCACAGCGTGCCCTGAGGGCCGTACTTTTCCTTGACCGCGGAAAGTTTCTTCGCAGCAAAGTCCCAGGCTTCATCCCAGGTGGCAGGGCGCCATTTGCCTTCACCGCGTTCCCCCGCGCGGATCAGCGGCCTTTTGATGCGCGACCGGTCGTACACCTGCTGGATTCCCGCATTTCCCCTGGCACACAACATGCCTCGCGAGCGCGGGCTCGCCGGGTTGGGATTCAACTTCCGGATTACTCCGTTCTCGACCACGGCAATCACCGAGCATTTGTTCACGCACATTTCGCAGGTCGTGGGAACTTCCACCCGGCTCAGGTCTGTGCCCGGCTTGCCCGCATGCGTCAGGAAAGGCGCAAACTGGCTGGCGGTGGTCACCACTGTTGCCCCCACCGCGCCGCCTGCTGTCCACTTAAGGAATTTTCTTCGGTCCATTGGATTCCACCCCGGCTGGTCCGCAGCCATCCGTCCAACCACAAACGCTCTGCTCTTGGGATCTACTTGCCGCAGGTTTCCGGTTGCAAAGAATCGGAAGCATGCTCCCGCAGGAACGTGGCCACGTCGCGTATTTGGTCCTCAGACATGACTTTGCTGAGTGGTTCTTTGCCATGGTTGTGTTTTGCCGCGACAAAATACGCCTTCCACTGCGCTTGTGTCTTGTTCAGCGGAGTGATCTCCCCGCCCGCGGCGCCTTTGGTGTGGCAGTTCTTGCAGGTTTGCCGGAAATAATACCGCCCTTTGGTTTCGCTGCCCTTCGGTTGGTCAGCGGCCGGGGCCATTGCCATCGGCGCCGCAGACGCCGGCTGCGCGGGAATTAGCAGGCCCAGGGACGCCAGAGCAGTCCCGGCGATTACGGCAGCAGCGATCAGGAGTTTATGAATAGAATTTTTCATGGCATCAGACCTCCACATGGATAACAGTTGCGTTCTTTCGCAACTATTGTCAGCCGCCGCGCTCCCTCGCGCTGTGACGTGAATCACCGTGAGCCGTGAGGCGCGTCACGTCATTCGTCCTTATAGTTTCGTAATATCGCAACTGTTTTAGCAGGACTCCTCCCCCTTCTCGCTCGAGCATGGCATTTCATAGAAAGGACGTTCATTATGCGAAAGTTGATGGTCTTCACTTTTACGCTCCTGGTCCTGTCCGGCTTCACGCTCTGGGCACAGGAATCCGGACAGCCTTCCGCGACTCCCGCGGACCAAAATACCCAGTTGCGAGGAGAAGTTGAGCAACTCAAGAAAACTTTGGCTGCCATGGAGCAGCGCCTGAACGCTCAGGAAAAAGCGGCTCAGGAAAAAGCGGCCCAGGAAAAAGCCGCCCAGCCTGCCGCGCAGAAAGACGGCTCGAAGGCTGACACCGTGTCCACCACTGAATTACAGACCGACATGAAAGACTTGAATGAGCGTGTCAACGCCACCGAACGCAGAGGCCTCCTGGACAGGCTGCAATGGAGCGGTGACTATCGCTACCAGATCCACAACATCACGGGCACCGTGCCCTCCCACTTTGACGGAATGGTGCTGCAGAACCTGGTGGTCAAGACACTGTTCTACGCCCAGACGAATGGAGGCGCCTTGCCCGCCAACGTGGCCGCCATCAACAACAACGTGGCCGCTCACTTCGGTGACTATCAGTTCTTTACCAGCCAGTTGACCTTTGCTGATCTGAAGGCCGCCATGGGCCAATTCACCCCAGCCATGCAGCAGCAGCTTTTCGGAATGCTGATGCCTTCCACTTTTGTGGCTGGATACAAGGCCGACAACAATGTTCTGCAGACCAACCGTCTGCGTTTGAAGTTTGATGCCCAGGTCGCAGAGAACGTAAGCGTTTCAGCGCGGTTGAGCATGTACAAGGTGTTCGGCGACTCCACCAACGTCCAGGTCTTCAACGGCCAGCCCAACTCGCTAAGCATTGACGGCACCACGGCCCGTGTGCCCACCGGCGACATGATCCGAGTGGAACGCGCCTTCTTCTCCTGGAACAACATTGGCGGCTCCAAGCTCTATCTCTCCATCGGACGCCGGCCTTCCACAGAGGGCCCGCCCAAAAACTTCCGGCTGGACGAACCGCGAGGCGGCACGCCTTCAGGCTCGCTGATCGACTACCAGTTTGACGGCATCACGGTCGGCTACCACATCAATGACAAGATTGCATTGCGCGCCTGCTACGGCCAGGGATATGAAAGCGGCTTTGGCAACGGCGACTTGCTCAAGACCCCAGGGGACCGCCTGAAAGACGTACACTTCTTCGGGGGCAACTTTGATCTCTACAGCACGGACAAGACCTTCATCCAATCCACCATCGCCCGCGCCTGGAACGTCACCGATGGATTCAACGGCCTGACGGTCCTTCCCGTCAACCCGCTCACCGGTGATCCGGTACAGGCGCCGGTCGTCATGCGTTTCACTCCTTCCGCCAACCTGGGCGCCATCAACCTTTATGGATTGAATCTGCAGAGGACATTCTCGCAGTTCGATTTGTTCATAAGCGGCAACTGGGTCAGCCTCCGTCCCAACGGCCAGACCACTCCATTCGGCGGATTGCTCAGCGATCCCTTTGATACTCCTGCCAACCAGGAAGGCCAGATGGTGTATGTTGGCGTCCGCTACAGCCTGCCGCAGAACGATGGCCGTACCAAGTTTGGTTTTGAGTTCAATCACGGCACCAGGAATTGG
>JBGPLR010000504.1:0-2989 GCA_041486545.1 Terriglobia bacterium | reverse complement strand
CCCGCGGATTTCCTGGCCACCACGTAAACCGTCCCGCGGCCCTTGGGCCCGTGTACCGGAATGGCCAGGTCTGCATTCCCCGAAGAATTTGAGACGTTGACCGACCCGCTGAAAAAATAGCCGGGCTCCACCGGCGTCCCCAGCTTTTGTTGGGCGCGCGCATCTTGAGCAACTACCTGCACCCCGTGCTGGTAGGGATCGCTGGATTTGAGCATCTGCAAAAGAAACGCAAGGAAGCCGACGACGGCCAGTATCACTAATAGAAACAAGCCGCCCGCAATTCCAACCACGATCTTTACGACTTTCCGGTTTGCGGATGGAGGTGGCGGATAAGGCGCCGGCGATTGGTAATCGGTCGGTGCCCCCGATGGCGGAGGCGGCGGGCCTGAAGCATTTCCCATAGCGTGGAATTCTACAATCGAGTGGCGCGCAATAAAAGAAAAGGCCGACCTGGCTGCTATCGTCCCTTCCACTCCGGCTTCCGCTTCTCCATCCAGGCCTGAATGCCTTCTTTGGCGTCGTCGGTCTGCATGAGTTCTTCCAGGTAAATCTTTTCGGCTCGGGCCAGGCCTTTGTCCAGGTGAATGGAGTCCCACGCGTAGAAAGCTTTCTTGGCATGGGCCAGCGCCGCCGGGCTGAGCTTGAGAAGCGGCCCCACACGGCTGTGGATGGCCTGCTCCATGCGGTCGTCCACGGCGGCTTCATTGGCCAGGCCCCATGCAGCAGCAGCTTCGCCGGAAAAAGTTCGTCCGGTAAAGATCAAGTCAGCGGCGCGCTTCTGTCCGACCAGCGCGGCCAACGCGGTGCACGCCACCGGCGGATAGCAGCCCAGCGTGATCTCCGGGAATCCCCACTTGGCGTCCGGCGTGGTGAAGCACAGGTCGCAAACCATGGCCAATTCTGCGCCGCCGCCCAGGCACGCGCCGCGGACGTCCGCGATGGTGATTTTGGGAGACTTGGCCAGCGCCAGGATCAGGCCGTGGAATTTCTGCAGCATGGCGGGGATCTGCGCCGGCGTGTGCACGGCAACATCCACGCCAGCGGAGAAGTTCTTGCCTTCGCCGGCCAGCACAACGACGGCAATCTCTTTGTGCTCTTCCAGCTTCTTCAGCGCGTCCGCAAGCTGGTCCATCATCGCGAAGTCAATCACGTTCAGTGGAGGGCGGGCCAGCGTGACGCGGGCCATGTGGCCGTGGGTTTCCAGGGTAATGCGTTTCGTGAGTGCGGCTGATGGGTTCATGACAGAGGCTGACACGAGTGGCGAATCTTGCAAAACATTTTAGCCGATCACCGGATGACACGATCTACCGATCGCCCGATTTCTTTGGCGGTTCCCACAGCTCAATGCGATTGCCTTCCGGGTCCATGATCCAGGCGAAGCGGCCGTATTCGTGGTCTTCGCGCTTAGGGTCAATGGTAACGCCTTCGGCGCGCAACGATTCCAGCACGGCGTCCATGTCTTCCACCTGATAGTTGATCATGAAAGGCGCGGTGCTGGGGTTGAAGTATTTGGTGTCCTGGGGAAAGATGGACCAGGCGGTGCAGGTTTCGTCCGAGGGGTCGTCTGCGCGCCGCCACATGAACATGCCGCCTTCGTCCGGCTTGCCCGCGATACCCAGGTGCTTGGCGTACCACTCGTACATTTGCTTCGGGTCTTTCGCTTTGAAGAAGATGCCGCCCAAGCCGATCACGCGTTTCACAGACGAGTTCATGCGGTGCCTCCGATTCCAATCGTCGGATCATTATTACTGCACCCGGCGTGGGATTCAATGCCGGCGATTTTGGCATTTTCCGGCATTCTTGGCAATTCTCCGGGTTCCCTCGCTGCACTCGGGACAAAGCAAAACAGCTAGCTGGTCCAGAATCCTCTTGTATCGTAGTCCCGAATGGCCTTCAACTCTGCCGCGCTCGGCTCCGGCGTGGGCTTCACGTTGTCAGCGACTTTCAGTTTCCACCCAGTGTTCACCAACACGTCGTCCACCGTCACGCCGGGATGAATCGTGGAAAGGTAAGCCTCGCCTGTTTCGTCGCTAAAACGCAGCACGCATTTCGACGTGATCACCGCCGATGGTCCGCCGCGCGGAAGGCCCACGCGCTTGCGCCATCCTGCGCCTTCGCCGTTGCCGGGACTGGTGATGTAGCTGACGCGTTCCGGCAGGCGATGCCGCGCATGCTCCAGCAGCGACACAAAGCGGTGCGCCAGGGAAGCAATATCACACGCGCCGCCTGATCCCGGTAGCCGGACCATGCCGTTCTTGCCTTGCACCTGTGTGGAGTTCAAGTTGCCGTAGCGGTCCACTTCTGCCGCGCCGAGAAAGCCGAGATGCACTCGTCCCGACTGCAGCAGGCCCATCACGCTCAGCATGTCCAGGCACTGCGTGGCGCCCTTGATGTTGGGCGGGTCGGCCATGGTGTAAATCAGCTCCGGCGAAGGCGTAGATCGGATGACTCCATTTTCAAACAATCCGACGGCATTCGGCGCGTGTGTCTTCTTGGCGACTACGAATGCAACCAGCGGCAAGCGCATGCCGACGAAGACCACTTCGCCGTCCTGGATTTCGCGGGCCGCGGCCACGACCATGAGTTCGTTGAGGGTGTAGGGCATGAAAGTACTTGGTACTTAGTATTTGGTACTTAGTATGGGGCCTTGTCGAAGCGGTTTTGCACGCACGCTACCAGCAAGAGCTGCGCCCCAGTGAACACCCGGTTCGCAAGAAATTGGGGTATTTGGGTTTGCCAAGTACCAACTACTAATTACTAAGTACTGTTTACTTCTCCGCGTTGATCGCGTTCTTCCTGACTTCGCCGATGGTGACCAGCGGGTCGCGGCCACCGATGCGCGGCGCAATCCACTTCTTCTCCGCGCCGATGATGTCCATCAGCAGCTTCTTGTCGGCTGCAGTGGGCATCCAGGTTTCCAGTTGCTCGCGATATTCTTTTTCTTCCATCGGCTCGCCCGTCTGCGGATGGAAGAGTTGGCCTTTCCACT
>JBGPLR010000503.1:0-2997 GCA_041486545.1 Terriglobia bacterium | reverse complement strand
ATCGAGCACAATCTGGATGTGATCCGCAACGCGGACTGGATCATTGACCTCGGCCCGGAAGGCGGCGAGGATGGCGGACGCGTCGTGGTGCAGGGTACGCCGCAACAGGTGGCGAAAACCAAGAAGTCGTTCACCGGACAGGCGTTGGCTGCTTACTTTGCCCGCAGCGCACCGCCGTCTCCCGCGGAAAAACCGGCCACCTGAACAAAGCCTGCGGCGGCCCATCCAACGGCCCACCGGCGGGCGGACGTGTTCGCGATTTCAAATTCGACGGCCCATTTCGAACCAGGAGCTTCCCCTTACCGCGCCCCGTAAGTCATTGACAACACAGAACCGTACAGCGATTTTTCGGAATTCAGAACATTTCCTAATTTTTGTTTGACAATTTCGATTGTGTCTTAAAGTCTTCTCAACCTTCTCCTTATACCTGGGCACAAATAAGGGGTAGCGGCTTTGGCTTTCAGCTAACAAACGCTACCCCTTTAATTTTTCTCCTGAAAAAATTTCGTGTACATTGAATTCAGTTCCCTGTCTGAATTCTTGCTTGCCTGATCTGGATCAAATCCCGGAACCGTCTCCACCGCCTCCACCGCCGCCTTTTGCACCTGTTCCCGCAGTAGTCGCTGAGCCTGATCCCAACCGGCCGCGTCCTGTCTGGGGCCTGCTGGACGCGTTTCTTGCTGCCCTGTTCTTTGTCCTGGCAATGATTGCCGCCATCGTCGTTGCCATCCCCATGGCCCGCTTCGTGCCTGGCCTGCGCCATGCCAGCCCGGAGACGCTGTTCAAAGACATGCGCGTGGCCATCCCGGTGCAGGTTGCGGCCTACGCCGCCCTGGTGGGAATCATGGTTCTGCTGGTTACGCTGAAGAATCGCGGCCCTTTCCTGAAAGAAATTTCCTGGAACGCGCCGGACCGCAAGCTTATTTGGCGAGCCATGGCCGCCGGCCTCGCGCTGGCGATTGTTTCCACGCTAGCGGAAACTCTGCTATCACGATGGATTCCGAAATCGTTGCCGATTGAGGAATACTTCAATGGCCCGCTCTCGGCGTATCTGCTCGCGGCCTTTGGGATTCTGGTGGCCCCGCTGGTGGAGGAATTGTATTTTCGCGGCTTCCTCTACCCCGCTCTGGCCCGGTGGACCGGCGTTCTGCCCGCCGTGATGCTGACCTCGGCCGGCTTTGCCCTGCTGCATGGTTCGCAACTGGCGTATGCTGTGGTGCCGGTGCTGACCATCTTCGTGGTGGGCGCGGCGCTGAACATAATTCGCGTCCGGACGGGATCGGTGGCCACCGGCGTCATCGCCCATATGACCTACAATTTTGTCCTGTTTTTGCAGACGTTCATCGGCACCGGCGGATTCCGCCACTTCGGCAAACACTGATTGGATTCTTCCCGCGAAAAGCTGGTAACTTAGATTCGCGTATGTCCGATACTCCCCGCGAACAACTTCTCAATCTGATTGCGGCGAACTCCTTTCGCCTGGGTGAATTCACGCTTTCCTCCGGCATCAAGAGCGACTACTACATTGACTGCCGCACCACCACGCTGCACGCAAAGGGCGCGGAACTGACCGGCCAGGTCTTTGTTGATCTCTTCCGCCAGCAAGGCTGGAAAGCAGCCGCCGTAGGCGGGATGACGCTGGGCGCAGATCCCATTGTGGTCGCCGTGTCGGTCATCAGCTCGCAAGCGGGATCACCGATGCATGGCTTCCTCGTCCGCAAAGCGGAAAAAGCCCACGGAATGGGCCGCCGCATTGAAGGCTTCCAGGACAAAGGCGCGCACGTGATCATCGTGGACGACGTCTGCACCACCGGCAGCTCCACCATCCAGGCCATTGAAGCAGCGCGCGAATTTGGCTTCAACATCGCCGGAGTGGCCTGTCTGGTCGAGCGGGAAGAAGCCGGCGGACGCCCCGCCGTGGAAAAAGCCGCCGCGCCTGCGCCGTTCATCTCCGTCTTCAAGTCCAGCGAAGTCAAGGCCGCTCACATTGCACTAAAACAAGCGCCGCAGACACCCCAAACCTTCGCCTACTCCGGTTCATGCGAAATCTGCGGACGCCCCGCCGTCACCAACATGCCAGGACTGCGCTGCGACGTGCATAGGGCGTGAGCAAGCACTCAGCAATCAGCACTCAGCCATGAGACAGCCTGCCGGGGATTGTTGTCCTCTCGAAGATGCTTCAGGGCTGAATGCTGACTGCTGAGTGCTGATTGCTCCCCATCGGGTAAAATCAGAATCAATGATCAAGACATTAGAATGGACCGCCGACGGCGTCCGCTTTATTGACCAGACCCGTCTGCCGACGGAGGAAATCTACGTCACCTGCCGCACTTACCAGGAAGTGGCTGACGCCATCCGCGACATGGTTGTGCGCGGCGCGCCGGCCATTGGCGTGGCTGCCGCCATGGGCATTGCCCTGGGCGTGCAGGCTTCTTCCGCGAAAGACCAACAGACTCTGCGCGTCGAACTCGAGCAGATTTCCAAGATCATGGCCGCCACGCGTCCCACAGCGGTGAATCTGTTCTGGGCCATCCGGCGCATGCAGCAGAAGTTTGAATTCCTGGCCGCCAATCCACTCAACCACATCAAGTCCGCTATGGTCGCCGAAGCCCAGCAGATGTATCTGGAAGACATTGCCGCCAACCAGGCCATGGGACGTTACGGTGCCACGCTCATGCCCGCTTCCGGCGGCGTGCTCACTCACTGCAACGCCGGCGCGCTGGCCACGTGCGGCTACGGCACGGCGCTGGGCGTGATCCGCGCGGCCATTGAATCCGGCAAGAACATCCACGTCTTTGCCGATGAGACCCGTCCCTTCCTGCAGGGCGCGCGCCTCACCACCTGGGAGCTGACCAAAGACAACATTCCCACCACGCTCATCGCCGACAACATGGCCGGCACCATGATGCGCCTGGGGAAAGTCCAGGCTGTGGTCGTGGGCGCGGACCGCATCGCCGCCAACGGCGACGTGGCCAACAAGATTGGCACATACTCGGT
>JBGPLR010000502.1:0-3012 GCA_041486545.1 Terriglobia bacterium | reverse complement strand
CGCACGCCGGGTTCGCGCACCACCAGCCAGATGGCCGTCATGCTCATCAGGAACAGAGCGAGCAGTTGCCAGGCCACGCTCACGTGCTGCAGCGTCCGTCCGGAGAGCAGCATGTCCAGGACATTGGCATTGATCTCCACGCCGGGCATGGGGAGCTGGTCGCTCACCGGCGTGAATAGCCGGTCGCTGACTTCAATGCTGCCAAAGCCGATCAACACTGCTTTGCCGCTCAGTTGCCCGGTATTCTTGCCGGCCAGCAGGTTACCGGCGGAAACCGTGACGAAAGGAGCTGGGTTTGCGCCCGGCTCAAATTGCTGGCGATAGTCAATCAGTTGCTTGCGCGGGGTAATTTTTTCCAGGCCACTGCCGCTCATATCTAGCGATCGTTGCAGGGCCTTGAGCTGCGGTTGCACCAGACCCGCGAGCTTTAGAGAAAACGCCGTACGCAGCCCGTCCGCGCTGGGTTCTTCCAGGGGGATGCTGCGGCACAAGCCGTCAAGGTCGGTAATCGCCTGTACGTGGCCTATGCCCTTGGCCGCCTGGGCAAAGCGCGGCAGAGGATCCGTCCACAGCCGCGTGTCCGGCGAACTGGAAATCTTGGAGCCCAGCACCAGATTCGGCGCTGACTGAATGGCCTGCGTAAGCGCCGCGTCATTCGGTTCGTCTTCCGGCTCGGAAAGCAGAACGTCCAGGCCGATGGCTTTGGGATTCTGCGCGCTCACCGCGTTGATCAAGCGGGCCAGTTGTGCGCGATGCCACGGCCATCGCCCGTAGTGGTCCAGCGACGCATCGTCAATCAGCACCAGGGCCACCTGTTGCGACGTCGGTTGCGGCCCGCGCAGTTGGAAGTAGAAATCGTTCAGCTTCAAGCTCAGCGTGGACACCGGAAAGCTCAGGCTCACCAGCAACACCAGTCCCAGCAGCACGCCGTTCAGGCGCAGCCAGCGGCCCAATTTGATTGGGCGTGCGTTGCTCGGGTTGGGCAGAAACTTCATTCGTTATCCCACCAGCAGATCAATCCCTAACCGGCGCGCCTTCTGGTAGAGCGTCTTGCGCTCAATCCCCAAGGCCCGCGCCGCCTTTGATTTGTTTCCGGCATGTTCCTGCAACACCCTGACGATGTGTTGCCGCTCCATGTCTTCCAGTGTGGTGGGGTTTTCCACGGTCGCGCCGTTGCCGTGCACCTGCCGGCGCTCGTTCTCTACGTCGGCCACGCCGATCTCTCCGGACGTGCAGAAGATGGCCAGACGTTCCACCAGGTTCTCCAACTCGCGCACGTTGCCCGGCCACGAGGAATTGGAGAGGAACTGCGTGGCCGCATCCGTGATCTTTACCGTGCGTCCGTTCTTCAAATTGGACCGCTTCAAGAAATGCTGCACCAGCAGCGGGATGTCCGCCCGGCGCTCTTCCAGGTTGGGCAGCGTGATCACCACCACGCTGAGCCGGTAGTAGAGGTCTTCACGGAACTGGTTGACGGCCATCAGCTTGGTCAACTCGCGATTGCTGGCCGCCAGGATTCTCACGTCCACCGGCGTGTACTTATGCGATCCCACGCGGCGAATCTGGTGTTCCTGCACCGCGCGCAGCAGGTTCACCTGGAAGCTGGGCTTGGTTTCTGAAATCTCGTCCAGAAAAAGCGTGCCGCCGTTGGCTGCTTCGAACAGTCCGGGACGGGCGTTGTCGGCGCCGGTGTAAGCGCCTTTTTCGTGGCCAAACAGTTCGCTTTCCAGAATGTTTTCCGGAAGCGCGCCGCAGTTCACGGGAACAAATGGCATCTTGGCGCGAGTACTGTGATCGTGGATGGCCCGGGCCACCAGTTCCTTGCCCGTTCCGCTGGCGCCCTGGATGAGCACGCTCACGTCGGTGGGCGCGACGCGGGCAATCGCCCGGTAGACTTCCAGCATGGGCGTTGTGCGGCCGATAATGGACGTTTCCGGCCCTTCGTCGTTGTCTTTGGCCGAGGCAGGCGACGCATTCCGGCTGTCCTGTACCTTGCGCACCACGGCCAGCAGATCATCAATCAGCAGCGGCTTGCCCAGATATTCAACCGCGCCCGATCCCAGCGACTTGGCCACGGTTTCCACGCTGGTGTGCGCGGTCATGATGGCGCAGGCGCACTGCGGCTGCAGCATCTTGATCAAGTCCAGCACGTTAAGCCCGTTCCCCGTCCCCAGATAGAGATCAACAAATGCCATCTGTACGGCTTGCTGCCGCAGAATAACTTCCGCCGAATCCACGTTGTTGGCGGTGAGGCAGGGATAGCCTTCCGCCGTCAGCACGGACGCCAGCAGGTTGCGCGTGGAGTCGTCGTCGTCCACAATCAGGATCCGGAAGCTCTGTTTTGATTTACTGCCCGCCATCCGAATTGCCTTTCTACAGTCGTGTTGACCGTGGTTTAGAACTTGTAGCCGAACGTTGCGCTCACGGCGTCCGCCCGGAAGGCGCCCGTGGTCTGGATCAGGTGAAAATGGGAGTAGTCGGCGGTCAGCACGAACTGGCCGAATAGAAGATCATTGCGCACCAGGACTTCACCCGCCGGCGAATAGCTTCCAAAGTCCTGCAGCAACTCGCCGCCGCCATAGCCCAGGACTTCTCCGCGATACCATTTGCGCCAGCGAAAACGCACCCCGGCAGCGCCCAGTTGGCTGCGATATTCGCCCGGACTGAAATATCCATGGCTCAGGTCCTTGGTGAAATGCAGATGGCGGAAGGCGTACCCGCCGCCAAGGCTGAAGGTGTTGTCGCGAAAGCCGAACCACTTCATGACTTCGCCCCACTCGCGCTCGGCGTGGTTGCCGTCAGAATAGTGGTTGAAGGAGGCGCTCCCGGCCACGGAAAACCCGTGCGTGCGGTACTCCATGCGGGTATGCCAGCCGTGCGCCAGCAGATCAAACTGCACAGCGTCAAAGGTGGGAGCCACCGGCGCGCGCCCGTAGCCGCCTGAGAGGTACAAGCTCTTGAGCGGATAGAGTTCCAGGTCGCCGGAATAAAGAGTGCGGCTGCTGGTGTCAT
>JBGPLR010000501.1:0-3030 GCA_041486545.1 Terriglobia bacterium | reverse complement strand
GTAGAGAAAGAAGCCAGCACGCACAACCACAGCAGCGTTGGCAGCCACACCAGCAGGGGTGACCGCCGCGGGACTGCTTCCGGCCTGGAGGCGGAGGACAACGGCAATTCCGCCTGATTACTCAATCCGGTAGTTGGGAGATTCACGCGTGATCATGACATCATGCACGTGGCTCTCTCGCAGTCCAGCGCCGCTGATGCGGATGAACTTGGCTTTCTGCTGCAGTTCAGAAATCGTGTGCGTGCCGCAGTAGCCCATGCCGGAACGGACGCCGCCTACCAACTGGTACACCATGGCCGCCAGCGTTCCGCGATACGGGACGCGGCCTTCAATGCCTTCCGGCACCAGCTTGTTCAGGCGATTGCCGCCGTCGCCGTCTTCCATGCCGGCGGCGGAGGAATCATCCAGCGCCTGCGAATAGCGTTCGCTGGAACCCTCGGCCATAGCCGCCACGCAACCCATACCGCGGTAGGACTTAAAGGTTCGTCCCTGATAAAGGATGGTTTCACCCGGACTTTCATCCGTGCCGGCAAAGAGCGAGCCGATCATCACCACGCTGGCGCCGGCAGCGATGGCCTTTGTGATGTCACCCGAATACTTGATGCCGCCATCGGCAATCACCGGCACCTGGGCATCACGGCATGCGCGGGCGGCTTCAGCAATGGCGGTGATCTGCGGCACGCCGGCCCCGGTCACAATGCGCGTGGTACAGATCGATCCCGGCCCAATGCCCACCTTCACGGCGTCGGCTCCGGCTTTGATCACGGCGCAAGCGCCTTCATGCGTGCCCACGTTGCCGGCCAGTAGATCAACTTCAGGGATCTTGGACTTGATGGTCTTGATGGCGTCCAGCACGCGCGTGGTGTGGCCGTGCGCGCTGTCAATGGCCAGCACGTCAACCTTGGCTTTCACCATTTCCTGCGCGCGCTCCAGGTAGTCGCCCGTCGCGCCGATGGCCGCGCCCACACGCAGGCGTCCATGCTCGTCTTTGGCGGCGTTGGGATATTTGAGTTTCTTCTGTATGTCCTTGACGGTTATCAGGCCCTTCAGGTTGTACTTGTCATCCACCACCAGGAGTTTTTCCACGCGATGTTCATGCAGGATTTTTTCCGCGTCTTCCAGCGTGGTGCCGACCGGCACGGTGATCAGATTCTCCTTGGTCATGACCTGGCTGATGGGAACATCAGTGCGGGTTTCAAAACGGAGGTCGCGATTGGTGAGGATGCCGACAAGCCTCTTGTTCTTGGTGACGGGGACGCCGGAAATCTTGTAGCGGCGCATCAGGTCCAGGGCGTCACCGATCCTGTGCTCTGGAGAAAGCGTAATGGGGTCCATGATCATGCCGCTTTCGGAGCGTTTGACCTTGTCCACTTCGTCCGCCTGCACTTCAATGGAGAGATTGCGGTGCACAATTCCCAGCCCGCCCTGCTGTGCAATGGCAATGGCCAGGCGCGATTCGGTCACCGTGTCCATGGCCGCGCTGATGATGGGGATGTTCAGGCGAATGTTGCGCGAAAGCTGCGTCTGCATATTGACGTCCGCCGGAACCACATCTGAATGCGCTGGCAAAAGCAATACGTCATCAAAGGTCAAGGCCTCAGGCACGGGAAAATGAATCATAAGTTTTATCTCTTAAGGAAGGTCTAGTTTTCTATTGTAAACGCTTTGACAAAATGCGTCAGCCGGAGCCTGTGGAGGACGCAGCGAGTCAAGCAGAAAGGGGCCTGTAAGACACACAACATAAAGCACTTGCAGGCCTGGCCCTGGAGGCGAAGCGTGGATTCTTTCAAACGAAAGTAATGTTGACCATCGGGGTGAGTACAGTAATACTCGTAGGTACCATGCAAACAAACCAGGGTCTGCCATTTTCGGTAGGAACGCCGTCAGGATTAGGAACGACCAGGCGCGAAGAAAGACGCTTACAGGTTGTCGTCTCGGTCAAGGTTTTTCCGGACACCAAGAGTATGGAATCGTTCGCGTCGTGCACCTATGAGATTTCCACCCTGGGTGCGCGGCTCTCTGCGCTGCCGGGCATCAAGGAAGTTGGCCAGGTGATCTTCTTGCAGCGCCAGAACCGGCGCGCAAAATACAAAATTGCCTGGATCGGCGAACCGGAGACCTCGCAAGCCGGACAGATTGGCGTAGAAAGCCTTGAACCCGCCAATGTGATTTGGGAAAACGAGATCAAGTCACGCGTGTCGTGGACGCGCTAGGGCTTTAATACTGTCGCTGGCGCTCCAAACCGCTTTTGGAGCATTCTTCTCTCTAAGGAACCTCTGCCCTGTTGCAGCGGGCTCGGCGCGCAAGCCGGCCTAGGCTTCTTCTTAGGCGGCTTCGCCGCAAACCGCTAGCGAGTTTTACCCGCACAACGAATTTTCAGCACTGGATACCGCCGGACTCAGCGCGCTGACCGGCTTCGTCCGGCATGGCCCATCGCTCTCATTTTGGAATCAGCGTCGATCAGTGTAATCAGTGGCATCAGTGGTAAGGTTTGCCTTCCCGATGGCGGCGACGTCGTGCAATGAGGCGCGATCACGGCGATGTCAAAATTGCCCCCCTCCTCGCCTGCGTGGTACCTTCTAACTTCGAACGCCATGCTTCGTCCATACCAGGGAATCTCGCCGCGCATTCATGAGACTTGTTACATTGACGAGTCGGCGCAGATCATTGGCGATGTGGAGATCGGCGAGAACTCCAGCGTGTGGATGAACGCCGTGGTCCGCGGCGACGTCTTCGCCATCCGCATCGGCGCGCACTCGAACGTGCAGGACTGCTCAGTGCTCCACGGCATGCGCCACAAGTATGGCGTCACCCTGGGCGAATACGTCACCGTCGGACACTCGGTCACGCTCCACGGCTGCACCGTCGGCGACCGTTGCCTCATCGGCATGGGCTCGGTCATCCTGAACAACGCCAAGGTGGGCGAAGGCTCGATCATCGCCGCCGGGACGGTGGTCCCGGAGAATGCCGTCGTCGAGCCGCATTCGCTCTGGATGGGCGTGCCGGGAAAGTTCCGCAAGCAGATCGACG
>JBGPLR010000500.1:0-3034 GCA_041486545.1 Terriglobia bacterium | reverse complement strand
GTGCGGGCATTGGGAGAAAGTCCGTCCACATAAAGAAAGACGCCGCCGGGGCGAAGTTCGCCGGCAAACCGGGCTTCCGTTGCGGCCACGTACTTGTTGAAGGCTTCCGTGGTCTGCGGCTTCAAGTCCGCGGCCGTGGCCACCGACGCCAGAGCAAGCCAGCACAATGCCGTAGCCGCCCATGGTCCACATCTATGAGTTGTCTTTGCTCTGTTCATCAGGTTGAAAACATCCAATACGCTCTTAGCGTTAGAGAGCTAACTTGCTGGGTTGGTTTGCCCGTTCCGGATCTTTATCTGCTGTTGCACCACCGTACGCGTCTGGCCCAGCATACGCGTGAGGCCATGCTTGGGGACAATGGTCACCAGCGGACGCAGCAGCCATCCCAGCCCGGTAGGCAGATCGCGCGAGAGTGAAACCGCTTCACACTGGATATACAGGCCGCCATCCTGCTCAAGAAAGCGGAAATAAGTATTGATGCGCCACAGGTAGCCATGACCGTGGTCCACCGGGATCTCGGCCCCGTCAGGGCGGTCGGCGTCTTTGACTTCCGCGATGCGCGTGCTCACCGAGCGCGAATATGCGTGTGCCGGGTCTATCTGGCGCCAGCGAACGTCATACTCGGTGTTATAGACCACGGTGGTGAACTGCTTCTGGTAAACGCGAACAAAGAGCTTGTAGTCTTCACCGTCCCGTTGCAGGATGCGGCAGGCAAGCACGTCCGGCTTGAAGTATTCCACGCGGTGGTCATAGTCGCGCAGAATGGGAAGCGCCGTGGCCAGCGACGCGCCGGGAATGAATGACAGCCCCACCCAGTGATGGACCAGCCCATCGGGCACGTCGAATTTGCCGTCAGGCAGCCTGGTCTTCAGCCTCTGCACCAGGATTTCTCCGCGACGCAGTTGCTGGTAAGAGTTGCTCATTGCCTGCGGGGGCAGGGCGTCCACGTATAAGAAAGGTGTGCCGGCTTGAATTTCCGAGTTGATGCGGACTTCCGTGGCGGCGACGTACTTGTCAAACGCAGCCACGGTGCCAGGCTTGAGATCAGCGGCGCGGGCCACGCCCGCGAACCCCGGCAAACAGGCCAGGATGGCCGCTAACGTTCGCAATGCGGACAAAAGTTTCATCGAGCGGTTGAACCTTTATTGGTTCAGTCGGATGTACATCGATATTGTACGGGAAGGAGCGCAGGGTTCTTCGGCAACCAGATCGTCAGTCCCGGCGTCGCATTGCGCCGGCCGCGATTTTGCTCCGATCATGGCAAGTCTGAGCTGACATGCAAGTAACCCGTTTAGCTTTTCCCTCATCATAGGGGAAGCGAGTCACCGGTCCGCGGGAACCAAACACAAGTTGCGCACTGCTCCACTAGCGGGAAATGACCCAAAGTCCCTGTCCTAAAGTCCGTTGGACTGCTGGATTCATGGGTTTGACGCGGCCCATACAAGGTGTTACGGTCAAAAGGTAACTCATAGAGGCAATTGGATTTGCAATGATTAAGATTTCTCTGCTTGCGATGTTTATTGGCGAGGAGATCTTCTCCATGGTGCAGCAAACCGGCATTGTGGCGAAGGTGGTACTCCTTATTCTGTTCATTTTCAGTTTGATTTCCTGGTCCATCATTCTTTCAAAGTGGTCGTCCTTGAAACGCGCGCGTACGCAGAGCGGGCGATTCCTGCGGGCGTTTCGCCGCGCGGCGCGGTTGCAGGACGTGGCTGCTATCTCTGACCAGTTCAAGCCCAGCCCGCTGGTGCCGGTCTTTGAGAACGCTTATGAAGAATATCGCCGCCAGGGTGACGGCAACGTGGCCGCGGTGCAGCGCGCGGCGCAGATCGCGTCGTCCGAAGAGCTTTCCCGGCTGGAGCGCAGACTTCCTCTGCTGGCCACCACCGGCGCGGTCACGCCGTTTATCGGATTGTTCGGCACGGTCTGGGGCATCATGGACGCCTTTCATGGCCTGGGCGACGCCGGCGCCGCTACGCTGCGCGCGGTAGCTCCGGGTGTCTCAGAAGCGCTGATCACCACGGCGGCCGGCCTGTTCGCGGCCATCCCGGCGGTCATCGCTTACAACCAGTTCACCCACTCCATCCGCGAGTTTGGCGCGCGCATGGATGATTTTTCACTGGAGATCCTGAACCTGATCGAACGCACCACGGGAATCCCCACGGGGGTGCGCTGATGGCCTTTACCGGCAAGAACGGCAAAACGCAGAGTTCGCTGTCCGATATCAACGTCACTCCGCTGGTGGACGTGGTGCTGGTGCTGCTGATCATATTCATGGTCACCGCGCCGGTGCTGCAGTCGGGGATTGAAGTGAACGTCCCCAAGACCAAAGTGGTCAAACAGATTTCCGAGGAGCGCGTGGTCATCAGCATCACCAAAGGCCAGGAAGTTTACGTGAACAACGACCATGTGAAGCTGGACGAACTGGGCGCCGCGTTGCGCCAGAAAATCCGCGATCCGCGCGGCCAGTCGGTTTACGTGCGCGCGGACCAGGATGTGGCTTTCGGCGCTTTTGCCACGGTCATGAGCACGGTGAAGTCAGCGGGCATCACCAATATCAGCATCGTTACGGAACCCATCCAGATCAGCAAGAATAAATAGAGATATGAGCTACGTTCGGGCCAACCTGTTCATGGAGCGGGAGCGGTGGAAGCAGCCGCTGGTCTATTCCTTTATCTTTCACGTGGTGCTGACCGGCGCCATGGCGTTGACCGCCTATGTTTTTGGGCCGCACAGTTCTACCAATTGGGGCATCAACAGCGGTGAAGCTGTGGACGCCACGCTGGTGAGCGCGTCCGCATTGCCGATTCCGCACGTCGAAGAGTCCAACAACATTGTGGCCAATGAATCCAAGGGCGTGACGGAAACCCAACCGCAGCCCAAACCGGTGGAAACCGAAGACGGCATCTCCATCGCAGGCAAGGTGAAGCCGCAGCCGCCCAAACCCAAACCGGTGGTCGCGGCCGCGGTCCATCCTCCACGCGCCATGCCGACTCCGGACACGGCCGTACCGTACGGTGAAGGCGGGCCGGTG
>JBGPLR010000499.1:0-3039 GCA_041486545.1 Terriglobia bacterium | reverse complement strand
GTCGCCATAGACGGTGCGGAACATGTGCGGAAAGGGACGGCGCAGCACCAGCAGTCCGCCTTTGTTGGGCGGCATCTTCTCGCCTTGCTGGTTCACAACTTCCGCCACCACGCCGGGCAGGGCCTTGCCGGCTTTGGCCGGACGCTGGGGGAAGCAACTGAGCGTGCCCAGACACGGACCGCCGGTTTCAGTTTGCCACCAGTTGTCGGCCACGAAGCCGGTCTTGCCGTTGCCGCAGATCACGCGATAGGCCCAGGTCAGAGCTTCCGGGTTCAGCGGTTCGCCCGCGCAGGTGAACAAACGGATGCCGCGCAAGTCATACTTCTTGGGAAGTTCATCGCCATGGCGCATGAACATGCGGACGGCCGTGGGCGCTGTGAACACGACGGAGACGCGATACTTCTCGCAAACCTCCCATGCCACGGCCGGATGGGGGAAATCAATGGCGCCTTCGCGGAACACAGTGGTGGCGCCGGCGAGCAGCGGCGCATAGACGATATACGAATGGCCCACCACCCAGCCGATGTCGGAGGTGCAGAAGAAGACGTCGTCATCGCGGATGTCCCAGAAGCGGGTCATGTGGTAGTACGTGCCCACCATGTATCCGCCGTGCACGTGCACCACGCCTTTCGGCTTGCCGGTTGTGCCGCTGGTATAGAGGATGTAAAGCGGGTCTTCCGAGTCCATGACTTCAGCGGGGCACTCAGTGCTTTGGCTCTTCACCAGTTCGTAGAAGTCGATTTCTCGCGAATCCAAATCAAACGGCTCCCCACGGCGGTGGACCACCACTTTGTCCACGATTTCCAGACCGTCAATGGATTCTTGAACGATTGAGCGCAGCGGAACGCGCTTGCCGCGGCGGATGGTGAAATCCGCGGTGAGGACCACGCGGGCCTGGGCATCTTCAATCCGGCTGCGCAAGGCCTGCACGCTGAAGCCGGCATACACCACGGAGTGCACGGCGCCGATGCGCGCGCAAGCCAGCATGCTCACCACGCCTTCCAGCGCCAGCGGCATATAGATGATGACGCGATCGCCCTTCTTCACGCCCAGGGATTTGAGACCGTTGGCGGTGCGGGAGACAAAGTCCAGCAACTGGCCGTAGGTGATCTGGCGTTCGCTGCCGTCTTCGGTGGTCCAGATGTAAGCGACTTTGTTCTTGCGTCCGGACTTCACCTGGCGATCGAGCGCGTTATAAGCGATGTTGCACTTGCCGCCCAGAAACCACTGGAACGTGGGATAGGTGGATTCAAACACCTTGTTCCACGGCTGGAACCATTCCAGTTCTTTGGCGATACCGTCCCAGAACGCGTCAGGGTCGTCCACCGAACGCTTGTACTCGGCGTCATAGTCTTTCAGCTTTGCTTGTTCTTTCAGAAATGCCGGCGCCTGAAGTTCGGTTTCCGATTGTAAGAGCTGCTCAATGCCGGATTCAGTAGGGGCGACAGTTGCCATATAAGGGCCTCCTGGCAGTCGGTGTGACTTTTCTGGGCTTTTCGGGAACCGAAGTACAATTTGCACCAAGAGCAGCGTGCGAGAAGAAGCATTGCGCCGGTAACCGTGGTCTCAGCCTATGAGCGGCGATGATACCACTTTCTTCCCGCACGCAGGATGTGATGGATATCACAGGGGGAGGGAACCCGGCGCCGGACCGCCGACCAAAGTGTGATGATTACTAGGGCACGCATGCTCATGGAGTCTGGCCGCGTCGGGTAGACTCTTCCTTAATGCGCGTACTCATTGCCGGCGGTGGAACGGGCGGTCATGTAATTCCGGCGCTGGCCATTGCCCGCGAACTCAAGTCGAAGTATGGCGCTGAGGTGCTGTTCGTCGGCACGGCACGCGGCATTGAGAACCGGCTGGTGCCGGCGGCGGGCTTTGGCTTGATGCGGGTCAAGATTGGCGCGCTGAAGAACGTCAGCCTGCTCACGCGGCTGCGAACGCTTTTTGCGCTGCCGTCGGCGATTGTGCAGGCGCGCAAGATCATAGCGGTCTTTCATCCGGACGTGGTGGTGGGCGTGGGCGGATATGCTTCCGGACCAGCCATGGCAGCAGCCCTCCTGGAGAAAATTCCTACGTTGGCGTTTGAGCCCAATTACGTGCCGGGGTTCGCCAACAAAGTGGTGGGCAAGCGGGTGTCGGCTGCGGCCGTGCACTTTGAACAGACCGCGAAATATTTCCACAACGCGCAAGTGGTGGGCGTGCCGGTGCGCCAGGAGTTCTTTACGATTCCGGCGTCGCCAGCGGCCGCCGGCGGTCACGGTCCGCCGACCTTGCTGATCTTCGGCGGAAGCCAGGGCGCCCGGGCCATCAACCAGGCCATGATTGGGGCCGTCACGGAAGTACAGCGGCGGATTCCCGGTCTGCGGGTCATCCACCAGACGGGTGAGCGCGACTATAATGAGGTGGCGGCGGCGTACCAGCAAGCCGGCGTGGCTGCGGAAGTATCAGCTTTCATTGACAATATGCCGCAAGCGTTTGCCCAGGCGGACCTGCTGGTGTGCCGGTCAGGAGCAAGCACGGTGGCGGCAATTACAGCGGCCGGGAAGCCGGCCATTTTTGTTCCGTTCCCGCAGGCGGCCGACGATCACCAGCGACGCAACGCCGAAGCCATTGCTGCCGGCGGAGCAGCCGTCCTGATTCCTCAAGCGGAGTTAACGCCGCAGCGATTGGCGCAGATGATTGTGGAGTTGCTGGGCGACCGGGAAAAATTGGTGGAGATGGCCGCGCGGGCGCGGGCGTTGTCGCATCACGATGCGGCAGGGCGGGTGGCGAGAATGGTGGCGGAGCTGGCAGGGGAAGAAGCAATCAGCAAATAGCAATTAGCAGTCAGCACTCAGCACTCAGCACTCAGCAACAAGCCATTCTGGTAGCGCTAAGCAGGGCGGTAACGGAGTGGCAGCGTAAGGACTTTAAGGGCGAGCCCGAGAAGCGCGGCGAGCCCGCGGCAACAGGCGCAGAAGAATCGAAAGCAGAAATTAGCTCCACGGCGGTTTGGAGCGGAGCGACATAAATAAGGACTTTAAGGGCGAGCCCGGC
>JBGPLR010000498.1:0-3039 GCA_041486545.1 Terriglobia bacterium | reverse complement strand
GCGAAGCTGGCGCCCACCACAATGGCCAGGATTTCCTGCTGGCTCAGGTTCAAGGAAAACGCGGAGGAGATTCCCAAAAAAGAAAAGCCGCCCATTGAGGCGGCTTTCCCAAAGAGGTCTATCAGCTTAGAGGGTTGATTCAATTTCGAATCCCCAAGCTTCCAAAAGGGGTTCAGGGATGTATTTTGAATTCTTGTTACGACGTGCCCATTCCCGCAAGCGGGTGGAGCGAATGTACTGGTCAGGCGTCAGTTTGTATTCTTTGACGGCCTGCTCGAACGACGTAACAACGGGGATAACCGGGCCAATCGGTTCTGGCTTGCCCCAGTTCGGATTACCGCGTCTTCTCGCCATATTGAGTATTGTCCTGCCTTTTTAGGTAACTAAGAGTGCTTACACAAAAATCTCAACGTATTGGATTCCTGAACACTTCTCTTGGTTTCACAGTGATGAACGATAGTTCTAGTACTTCTTGCCCAGAAAGAAGCCAAGGTGCCGTAAAAACCCTTAATTGTAAGGCATTTTTACAGGCAATGCAACGCTTGTTTGGTGCTCCAGGCCTTTTGGATGGGACTGAAATGAACCTAAGTGCATATGTGTCATACATTTACAAATTCTTTAAGAGAGCCAGGCTGCTCCAACGGGCGAAAAACCAGCTCAACGCCGACCAAAGGCCAGAAGCCGGACCCGGTAAGCGGGTAATGCTGCTTTGTTGATTTACCTCTGCAATGGTATGACCAGAAGCTGCGACGAGCACGTCCCAACCAAGGCTTGTTTTTCGTCGAACACATTGGCTTCGCTGAAGAGCACGTTGCGGCCGGTCTTGACGCATCTGCCTTCGGCGCGAAATCGTCCTTCCACAACCGGCCTGAGAAACGACACTTGAAGATTGATGGTGGTGGCGTAGTTTGCCGGAAACACTGTGGAGATGGCAGCCACGGCGCAGGCCGAGTCGGCCATGGACGCCAGCACGCCGCCGTGCAGCAGCTTGTTCTGCAAGAGATCCGGCCTGACCACGGCTTCAAAGACCGCTCTTCCCGGAGCTATTTCTTTCAGCTCAAGTCCTAGCGTCTGCCAATAAGGCACGGAGCTGGTCATAAATTCGCGCAAACGGCTAAAAGAACCCTCATTTTCCATGGCCATTTACTTTAGCATCTGGCACGCGGACGGGTAAGCCGCGCATTGAGGAACTTTGCATCTGACGCTGGGGGACGTTTTCTGATTAAGAGCCGAGCGGACGAACTCGGCACAGAGTGAGTGTAATCTCAGCGTGCCGAGCCAGGCTGCTGAGCGCGCAAGTTCGCGATGGACTTACGTTTCTTTGATATGATACCGGGTTGCATAAAGCTCTTTGCTTGAGGAGGATACATGCACACGCGCGCGCGAGTAATTGCGATAGTGCTTGGGCTCATGCTTGTGGCGTCAGCATCATTTGCCGACGACGCCGCCAAAAAAACCAATAGTTCCACGATGGACGAATCAGTAGCGTGGACCAATACCGCTGCGCCGGCAGCCGCCTTACGCAGCAATCCAGCGTTGCTGTTTCCGGCAATGAAGGCCCCCGCTCCTCCGTCCGGTTCCGGTGAGAGCTATCCCGGGGCAGAAGTCTTCCTCGGGTATTCGTTCATGCAGCTCAAAGTGAAGAACCCGTTGCGCGAAGACTTTGACAACCAGGGCGGCACCGCCTCCGTCGCCGGAAACATCAACCGGTGGCTGGGCCTGGTGGCCGACTTTGGTTACTACCGCGTTGGTAACTTGCCTTCCGGCGTAAGCGCAAATATGTCAACGTTCCTGTTTGGCCCGCGGTTCTCCAAACGAGGTGAACGCTGGACGCCGTTTGTTCACGCCCTTTTTGGGACGGCACGCATCAGTGCCACCAACGGCGCTCCTAGCGGCGCCAGCTTCTTCAACCACTCGTTCAAACAGAACGCGTTCGCTACGGCGCTGGGCGGCGGCATTGATCTCACCATCAGCAAGCATCTGGCGTGGCGCATGGTCCAGGGCGACTACCTGTTTACCAAGTTCACCGATGGTTTTAACAACCAGCAGAACAGCCTTCGCGCCGCCACAGGACTGGTCCTGCGCGTTGGCGGAGGTCCGCCACCGCCGCCACCACCGCCGCCGAACCGTCCTCCGACGATTACCATCGCACCGAATCCAAGCAAGGTTTTTGAAGGCTCGGGCGACAAATCAGTCGTACTGGCCACGGCCAGCGATCCTGATAACGATCCTCTGACCTATGTTTGGTCAACCACTGGTGGATCCATTGAAGGCAGCGGCTCTGAAGTTCGCTGGAATTCTGCGGGCCTCGCCGTGGGCACCTACACCATCACTGCCACGGCAAACGATGGACGCGGCGGCACAGCCAATGCATCGGCCGTTATCGTGGTGGAAGCGCGGCCGAATCGTCCGCCCACCGTGACCTGCGCTGCTTCGCCGCGCACCGTTACCCCTGGACAGCGCGTGACCGTCACCGCTACGGGCAGCGATCCGGATAACGATCCTCTCACCTACACCTTTGACGCCAGCCGAGGCACAGTCAGCGGTTCAGGCGCAACCGCTCAGTTTGACACCACCGGGCTTGCCGCTGGGCTCTACACCGTGAACTGCCACGCCAATGATGGTCGCGGCGGCACGGCGGATGCCAGAACTGAAGTGGAAGTCCAGAAACCGCCGGAGCAGATTCAACTGGAAGTCCGGCTGTCTCTGCACAGTATTTACTTCCCAACCGCCCAGCCGACGGTAAAGAACCCCAACGGCGGGTTATTGACCAGCCAGGAGCGCACCCTGGTTCAGCTGGCCAGCGACTTCAAGAAGTATCTGGTTTACAAGTCCGATGCTCGATTGTCGCTGCAAGGTCATGCTGATCCTCGCGGCGGTACTGAATACAACCAAGGTCTCTCTGAGCGCCGGGTGGCCCGCACCAAGGCATTCCTGGTAGAGCAGGGAGTGTCCGCGGACCGCATTGACACTCAGGGATTGGGCGAAGAGGAGCCCATGGGCGATGCTCAGGTGAAAGAGGCCGTGGAGCAGGAGCAG
>JBGPLR010000497.1:0-3046 GCA_041486545.1 Terriglobia bacterium | reverse complement strand
GGGCATGCGCACCACGGCCACCATGATGTTCGGCGTGGGCGAAACGCTGGAGCAGCGCATCAACCACTTCCAGCACGTCTACGATCTGCAGGAAGAAACCGGTGGCTTTACGGCTTTTATTCCATGGAGCTTCCAGCCCGGCAACACCGCTCTGGGTGGCCGCCATTGGGACGAAGCCACCGCCGTCGAGTACCTGAAAACGCTGGCCGTCGCGCGCCTGTACCTGTCGAACTTCAAGAACGTGCAGTCCAGCTGGGTAACGCAAGGGCTGAAGGTCTGCCAGACCGGCCTGCGCTTCGGCGGCAATGACGTGGGCTCAGTGATGCTGGAGGAAAACGTGGTCCGCTCGGCTGGCGTGGCCAACTGCACCACGGAAGAAGAATTGCGCTACATGATCCGCGATGCCGGGTTTGTGCCGAAGCAGAGGGATACGTTGTACAGGCAGTATTTCCTGAACTGATCATCGGGGCAGACGTTCTGGAATTTCCACTTCACCGCGGTTCTTGACCTGCTTGCTCTTTTCGGGCTGCAATGGCTGGCTAGACCAGTATGATATCCGTCCCGTGCCTACGCTTTTGTCTCATTGAATCGTGTGTAAGAATAACGATACTTGTGCAGGAAGAAATCAAATCCTGCTCAAGCCAATAAAATGAACTTCCTCGTCAAATTGTTCAGTGTGCAAATTCTTGTTTGCGCTGTCGCTTTCCCGCAAGCGCTATCACCGGTAACAACGGCGTCGCCGGAGCCGCTGTTTAAGGTCCGCCACGAATTCAATGTGATGGTTCCGATGCGCGACGGTATCAAGCTGGCGGCTGACGTGTCGCGTCCTGATGCTGAAGGCAAATTTCCGGTCATCTTGGCCCGAACGCCTTACGGCAAGTTTTCCCGAGCGGCATTTGAACAGGCGGAATATTTCGCTCAGCGCGGCTACGTCTACGTCAACCAGGATGTGCGCGGGCGGTACGACTCCGAGGGCGAGTTCGAGGTCTTGGTGAATGAAGGGCGCGACGGCCATGACACCATCGAATGGCTGGCTCGGCAGTCCTGGGCCGACGGCAACGTGGGGACCTATGGAGGGTCGTATCTGGCGTGGGACCAGTGGCTGGCTGCTGAAGAGCAGCCGCCGCATCTGCGTGCCATGGTCGTTCAATCCACCCCGCCGGACATCTACCTGACTGCCTGGTGGAATGGGGCATTCAGCATCAACAGTTTGTTTTGGTGCCTGCTGCTGGATGGCCGCGTGAACCAGGAGCTCTCCGTGTATACGGATCCCGCAATTCAGCTTCACCTTCCAGTCAACACATTAGACCAGGCGTTCGGCCGGCGCATGGACAAAACATTGCACGCATGGATCGAGCATGCCACGTTCGATGAATTCTGGAAACGCCAGGCCTATCAGGACAGGCTTTCACGCGTAACCGTGCCTGTGCTCCATGTGGACGGCTGGTATGACTTCCGCGATGTTTCGGCCACTCTCGAGAACTACAACCGCATGATTCGTGAAGCCACTTCCCCTGTGGCCAAACAAAACCAGCGCGTAATCATCGGTCCCTGGGCCCATGGAAACTATGATCATCAGAAGCTCGGCGACATAGATTTTGGAACAGAGGCCGTAATTGACCGCAAGGCGCTTTACCTGAAGTGGTTTGACCACCATCTCAAGAAGAAGGATTATGAGCTGGTGGAGGCCCAGGCGCCGGTGAGGATTTTTGTCATGGGCGCGAACCGCTGGCGCGACGAGCAGGAGTGGCCCTTGCAACGCGCCCGCATGACGCCTTATTTCTTCCACAGCGACGGCCACGCGAATTCAAGCGCAGGTGATGGCCGGTTGACGCCGGCTGCTCCCATTGCCGAACCTGTCGACCACTATACCTATGATCCGCTGGACGCCACAGTTCTTGCCATGGGACCCGGCGAGTCGCTCACTGCCGACCAGCGCAAACCGGAGTCCAGAAGTGACATGCTGGTGTTCACCTCAGAAGCGCTGGAAGCGCCTGTGGAAGTCTCCGGCAGGATTCGGGTTAAGCTCTGGGCAGCTTCCTCAGCCCCCGACACGGATTGGGTTGCCCGGCTCGTTGACGTACATCCGGACGGCTATGCTCAGCGATTGACCGATGGCATCGTCCGGGCCCGCTATGCCGAGAAATCGCAATATCGGCGGTCGCACGATGAGCTCCCGCCCATAACGCCTGGAACGGCGCGGGAATATGCGCTGGATCTTTGGGACATCTCGAATGTCTTCCTGAAGGGCCACCGCATTCGCGTTGAGATTGCTTCGGCCTACCTGCCGATTTTCGCGCGAAACCTCAATACTGGCGAGAACAGCCTGACCTCTACGGCGGCGCAGAGAGCACAACAGACCATCTACCATGATGCTGCGCATCCGTCCCACGTCGTGTTGCCGGTTGTCCCACGATGAAAAGGGCCGCATGGCCAGCGAGAAACGAAGAGCCGGCTTTTCAAGCGGCTGAAAGGCCCGCGGCCGCCAACTGGCGATATCTTTGCGCTTGTCGGAATTTGGTATAGCACGCGGTGGAGAGTACACGCTGATTCCAGAACAAAACGGGTGCCCTAAAGCCCCGGGTGCACCAAGGCGGCCCATGATT
This sequence comes from Terriglobia bacterium, assembly GCA_041486545.1. GTDB lineage: Bacteria > Acidobacteriota > Terriglobia > Terriglobales > Acidobacteriaceae > Angelobacter. Next base: position 440 of record JBGPLR010000497.1, on the reverse strand, counting down.
TACAATCTCTACTCTGGATTCAACGCCAGACGGAGTTCTTCACCTGAGTATCTTATTGGCCAATCTTCTCCCTGTGTTCGCCTTTGCCGGGCAGAGGGGATTCGTCCATTATCTCAAGTCGCAATTCCTGGATAAGACCTTCAAAGGGCTGTACTCGCCCAACGCGTTTGATCTCTCGCTGCTGATCCCCTATTTCGTGGTGATGACCATCCTGGCGGGTTACGGCCTGCACCGCTACGCGCTGGTCTACATGTATTACAAGAACCGCAAGAACCGCACCACGGACCCGCCACAGCGCTTCGCTGACCTTCCCCGGGTCACCATCCAACTGCCTATCTACAACGAGCAGTTCGTGGTGGACCGGCTGGTGGAAGCCATCTGCAAGGTTGAATATCCCCAGGACAAGCTGGACATACAACTCCTAGACGATTCCACCGACG
>JBGPLR010000496.1:0-3059 GCA_041486545.1 Terriglobia bacterium | reverse complement strand
GGTGCCTGCGTCCCAGGCGGCGCCCAGAAAGTTGAGCGGATCGGCGGAGTGGTTCACGAACAAGTTGAATTTGTCATGGGCGTCCATGGTGCACGGGACAACGCTGTGGTGACGAGGAAGCTGAACGGTCGCGCTGTCCACACGCTGGGAAAACCTGGCCACTACCTTATTCATAGGCCCGTTGTAATCGTCAATATCAAATGGTTCGACGAACGTCGCACACGGAGCCGCCGGCTGGACCTGCTTGATGGGCGCCGGCACAAACGTAGGCGGCGGCAGCGTGACCGAAGGCGTCATGCTCTCAATCGCCAAGCCACCCAGGCTGGACGTGAGCTGCGCGCGCGACGAGCAACTGATGGCCAAAAGGCATACGAGCACGAACTGTCGTTTCATCTCGCGCATAAATCACGCCGTGAGTTCGTGCCCGGCAGGTAGGTAATGTACCGGGCATTGCTTTCAGCGGTTAGGGTACGTTGGTCCTTGTCCACGCGTGGCTTGCTGCGTGTACAAATGATGAGACACGTAACCCCAAGCAGCAGAACAGGTTTCTAGGATGTCATTGATTGTCAGGCGGGCCGGGGACATGTACCGGAGAGCAGGGTCCGTTGAATCCAGGATGGATCCACACCTGTATCTACGATAACAAAGCCTGTGCCTTGGTTGCCATAGATATAATCATCTCCGCATAAAGGAGGCGGGAATGAAAGCCAGCGTTGCCGGCGGGATATTGACGTTCTTGCTGATGGCCGCTGTCTCGGCGTGGGGCAAAGAGGGCCGCGCCGTGGTGGTGTATGACGATGTGGCCACGGAGATCAATCCCGCGGTGGAAGAATCCAATCAGCTGTGGATCACCCAATCAGATCTTCTCCGCGCTACCCGTTTTGAAGTGAAGCCGCAAGGCGTGTGTCGCGACGAAATCTGCATTCCGTTGCCTAAAGCCAGAATGCGTGAGTTTCTTCGCAAAGGCTCCGGCAATAACTCCGGCGAGAACAAAGACTTGTTCAACCTGACGGCCTTTGCCCAGCTCACCCGCCAGCCGGTCGTGCATGATGCGGCGGCATCCATCTGGTATTTCGGCTTGCGTTCTGACCAGCGGCAGACGCTGGCATCGTTGCAGGCCCCGGATTTCACCCTGCCGGACATCAACGGCAAGCCGCATTCGCTGTCTGATTTTCGCGGCAAAAAAGTTCTGCTGGTCACCTGGGCCTCATGGTGAGGCTGCCGCTTTGACCTGCCAGGCTGGCAGGTGCTCTACCAGCAACTGAAAGACAAGAATTTCGAGATCGTTTCCGTCGCCCAGGATACCGGCGGAGTCAAAGACGCCGGGCCGTGGATTGATCCGCTCAAGTACGCGGAAGCCAAACCTGATCTGCCCAAAGAGACCATCGAAAGAGCCAAGCAAACCGGCCCTCTGACTTTCACCGTGCTCATTGACCAGGAGCACCTGGTCTCCAAGCTTTACAACATGGTCAACGTGCCCACCGGCGTCTGGATCAACGAGAAGGGAAGAATCGTCCGGCCGAACGAAGTCGCGTTCGTGGACGATCGTTTCAAGAGCTTCAGCGGACTGGACTCCGCTCCTTACATCAGCGCGCTGAAAGACTGGGCGGAGAAGGGCGACGCCAGCCCTTACGCCATGAGTGAAGACCGGCTGCGCGAAAAACTTACGCCCGCCGATCCCAACATCGCTCTGGCCGCCGCCGAGTTTGGCCTGGGCGAACATCTATATAAGACCGGCCATCTGGCAGAGGCGATCCCCCATTTCAAAGAAGCCCAGCGGCTCAATCCCCGGAGCTGGAATTACAAGCGGCAGGCGTGGGCGCTGTCGGACGCCAAGCGCGACTACGGGACCAGCTTTCGCGAAGAAGTGGACAAGATCGGCGGAAGCAAGGTCTATTACCCGCCGCCGGAGTTGCCGAAAGCCGGCGAGCCGAAGGAAAAGAGACCGTAAAGTAGGCACTCCTTCGCTCGCGCGCCAACTCGAACCGAAGCTCCGCGCGGCATGTGCTTTCCCCAAGTACTGGCTCGTGGGTGAGATCTGCTCTGCACCTTTCGACGTGTCATCCCGAACCGTAGCACCGTCTTGCTGTGTACCGCATCGGAAGCTCGGCGTGCGAAGGTGAGGGACCTGCTCCGCGGCCGTCGGCAAACTGCCAGTTGCCCCGTCCTTCGCGTTCTTTGCAAAGAGCTGGATCCTGACACTCCTCCCCCTTTCTCCTTTGTGATATAAAACTCCGTTCCCCAAGGAGCCTCCATGCATCGCACCGCCCGCCTGCTCGCGATCGTTTTCATCTTTGCCGCCGCCATCGCCGCCCTGGCCGACAAGCGTTCGCTCACGGAGAAAGACATCTTCCAGTTTGCCTGGATCGGCGACCCGCAGATCTCGCCTGACGGCGCGCGCGTGGCCTTCGTCAAGGTCACCGTCAACGACAAGAAAGACGGATACGACACCGCTATCTGGAGCGTATCCATGCGTGGCGACGAGCCGCCGCGCCGCATGACCGACGGCAAGCATGACACTTCACCGCGCTGGTCACCGGACGGCAAGTGGCTGGTCTTTGTGCGCACGCCGGAAGCCGGCGGGCCACCCGCGGCGGGCGCACGTCCGCCGGCGTCGCAGCTTTACATACTGCCGGTGAGCACGGGAGGCGAATCGTGGAAATTTACCGATCTTCCTCGCGGCGCAGGCGGGCCGATGTGGTCGCCCGACGGGAAGATGATCGCGTTCAGCAGTGACACGAATCCCGAAGACCTGGCCAAAGCGCGGAAAAAAGATCCCAAGGCAAAAGCCGATTCCGCAAAAGCTGATTCGCCCAAAGATTCGAAAGATTCCAAGGACGAAAAGCCTGACGCCACGGCCGCTGCAAAGCCGCCGGCAGACGGCGCTGACGCCGATCGCGAAAGCGACGTCCGTGTAATCACGCGTTCGGTCTATCGCCTGAACGGTGCGGGCTATCTCGACTACAAGCATCCTGGGCACATATGGGTCATCGCCGCGCCGCAAAGCTCAGATGATGACGCCAAGCCCAAGCAGCTCACCAGCGGCAAATATTCTGAGG
>JBGPLR010000495.1:0-3062 GCA_041486545.1 Terriglobia bacterium | reverse complement strand
CGACTGGTCTTTGAAGAGATTCGCTTCAGCCTGGCTCAGGGCCACTTGGTAAGGCCTGGGGTCAATTTCCACCAGAAGATCGCCCTTCTTCACTGCCTGCCCTTCGCGAAACACTATCCGGACAATCTGACCGTCAATGCGGCTCTTCACGGTGACGGTATTGAAGGCATCTACCGAACCCAGTCCGTTGAGGAACACAGGCATGTCGCGTACTTCAGCTTTAGCCACGGCCACCGAAACGGCCTGCGTGCCCATGCGGCCTCCGCCTTTCTTGCCGCCACCTTTGCCGGCGGCTTGCGGATCGGGAGAATTTGCGCAGCCCGCCAGCAAACACGCCAGCGCCGCACACGCCAGCAAAGCTAGCGTCGCGACGATGGGCTTCTTAGACGAAGATTTCAACATCCATGTCCTCCCTGTCCTCTCACGGGGCAGGATCGCAAACCTTAACTGTACCAGAGCGGATTCCGGAATTTCAGCGCGTGGTAGTCACTTGGCGGGATCTTGCCGACTCCGCGCTTACCTCACGGTACTGGGGGCAGATGACTGGGCCAACTTATCTATTTGACGGCATCGCTGCGTTTTTTAGGGAAAGATTTTGTAAATAATTGTTAATGCAATAACTTCGGGGATTCCCGCGCATACTTGATTCCCGCGCATATTTTAAGAGTGCACCGCAGAATCCGCATCCCGTCACGGGTGACTCAACCGAGGTCAGTGCAAGCGTGGCGGCATGCGATGGCCGAAATTGCCGTCAAAAAAATGAGCACAGGCGCGGCGCCTGTGCTCATCGAACGTTATGCCTGTGGAATTTCTAACGGCTTATTTGGGCGGCTCCGGCTTTGCGGCGTCAGGTGTTGTGGCGCCGGGAGGCAGAGTCCAGACTTCCACTTTGCGCCCTGAACCGCCGGCTTTGGTTTGAATACGCTGGCCGTCAATCCCTTTGGACTTGGTCAAATAGGTCTTGCTGTTGTCGGCGCGCTGGCTGGCCAGACGCGGCGGTTCCAGCTCTTCTGACGAGCCGGTCAGCATCACGTTGCTGCCCGGGTCCTGCTGCATTTTCAAGGCGACGTCGTCCAGAATCGCTTTGGAGCGGTTATCCACGTACGCGCTGTTGGGTTTGAATTCCAGTTCGCTCAACTTCTGGGCGGTGGGGACGGGCGGCGTCCCTGCTTCCACGTTGACCGTGGTCACCGCGCTGGAACTCAACTGGCGATCGTCAAAAGCGGTAGCGCGCACCTGGATGGGGCCGGCCCCGGTTTCCGACGTGTCCAGCGTGGCCTGATTGCGGTTGGAAGACAACCGGCCGCCGTTCGCGACAAAGGTAATGCTCAGCGGACGGTTGTCCTGACTGGCGGCGTTGCAATTGATGGTGGAGCTCTCCCCGACGCGCACGATGCTGGGAGTCGCGGTGCAAGTGATAGTGGGCGGAGATTTCGTGTCCGCCGGGGTCACGGCCTCAGCGCCTGGTCCGCCGGCGGAAACCGGCAGGACAGGTTGAATTTCAGGCGCGGCGGTCACGTCCATCAATTCCACACCGTCGCCCACGTGGATGTCCTGCAGCGCGGTCATCACCATGGCCGTGGCGCTCTTGCGGTGGACTTGCAGCACCACCATGTCGCCCAGGGTGAGGCGCGGCAGGCCGGACACATCTCCGCGCGGCATTTGCTGCGGGTTGAGTTGCGTGTCTTCATTGGCGCTGGCTTTCAGCGCTAAACCGGCTTCCGCGTCGTTGTAGGTGGACGAATAGGTCCGCGTGGCGCGCAGGTAGTCGCCGACCTTCAATCCCTTGTCTGCGCCGACGCTGAGATACACCTTGTACTTGGAGCCGACGTACGTGTCGAACTCATTGGCCATGATGATGCGGCCCACGGTCTTGCCGTTGGGCGGGGCAAAGCGCTCCAGCGTGACGTTGCGGAACACCGGCGCCTCGCGGGCTTCAAAAGGAATGGCGATGTCGCCCGGCACAATTTCCGCGCAACTCAGCTCCGGCTTGGCGATGGCCGTCTCCTTTTGCACTTCCAAAATTTTCACATAGCCAAGTTCAAAGTACGCCTGGCCGGCCTCGCGTACGGCGCCTGCCTGTCCGCGGTACAGCTCGTAATGGTTGGGATCTTTCACCTTGCGCACGATCTGGTAGCGCTCGCCTTCTTTCATGTCGCGGCCGTGGATGAATATCGTGTCGCCGCCGGCGGCGTAACGCGTCTGGTCCGGACTGGTCCAGCCGGCAGCCACGTAGCGATGGTCCGGGACCTTGTCGGTGGTGATGAACCCTGAGCAATACATGTCAGAGGGTGTGGGGACGTTGCCGATTTCCAAGGCTTTGCCCGTCGCCACCACTTTGGTCGTTCCCACCTGCGCCGGCTGTGACTGCGACTGCGACTGTCCCATGGCCGCTGCGGTCAGCGCCAAAAGTATGAGTCCTGTTGTCTTCATGCTTACCTCCCGTACCTGCAAGGGACATACCTCTCCGCCCAGGCACATCATTCCCAGGTTGGAACATATCACCGCTTTTCCGGGGAGTTCAACTAAACTCTTATTTACTTAGAAGATACACCTCATTACAGAAGTACATTTTGGAGCTTGCATTCGGGTCTTGCATCTGTGATTTTCTCTCACATATGATGCCAGCTTTGCCTAGAGTCTAAATGTCAGGAAACACAGCCAATATTGCGCCTCGGTTTCTACCCGCCCGGTTGCCACGGGTGTGCGTGGCTATTGCCGCCACCAACCCCGCTGAAATGGTGCAAAAGGCCGACGTCCTGGTGCGGGAGAACCCCTTTGTTGAGTTCAGGTTAGACTACCTTCCCAAACCTGGCATGGGCCTGGCTAAACTGCGGACCTTTGTGGAATACCACCCCGAAGCCCTGATCGTCGCCACCTGCCGCCGGGTGGCCAATGGAGGCAAGTTCCGGGGAAGCATCGCCGCCCAGGTTGACATCCTGGTAAAGGCCGCCGCCCAGGGGTGCCATCTGGTGGATATCGAGCTGGAGTCGGCCAGCCACCTGAAACAGGCGGATTTTACCCGTTTGCGACGCTCCGCCAACCTGATCCTCTCTTCCCAT
>JBGPLR010000494.1:0-3066 GCA_041486545.1 Terriglobia bacterium | reverse complement strand
GGACTGCGCGGAGTACGTGTGCCCGTCGTGCAAAGCCAAGCACGGCGAGAAGTGCGGCGGCGAAGTGGTGGGATAGATAAGCGTTCTCCCGTTCGCTCACAGCGCTCGCTTCTTGTAAACTAGCGCGTCAAGGAAAAAGCAGATCATGCAGCTAGCAATTAGCAATTAGCAGTCAGCCAAAAGTTCGTAACTTCAGCAGTTTTTCCCTAGGCATTGAGAGGCATTTCATGAAAACCATCGCACACAGTGAACGTTGTCTCGCCATCATGCTGGTCATCGCATGCACCGCCTTCATCCAGCTTGGAGCACAAACTTCGGCCACAAATCCGGCCGCGTCCGCGAGCAAGCCCGCAGATAAGCCGGTTACCACGCTGCCTTACACGCCCAGCCTGGACGTGCCGTCCATGGACAAGACCGCCGACCCTTGCGTGGACTTTTACCAGTACACGTGCGGGGGATGGATGAAGAACAATCCCATCCCCGGCGACCAGGCCGCGTGGAGCGTCTACGGCAAGCTGGCGCAGGACAACGCGCGTTTCCTTTGGGGCGTGCTGGACGACCTGGCCAAGAAGACCAGCGGACGCACCGCGCCACAGCAGAAGATTGGCGATTACTTTGCCGCGTGCATGGACGAAACGGCCATCGAAAAGCTCGGCGCCAAACCGCTGAAGCCGCTGCTGGATGAGATTGCCGCCATCAAGGACAAGAAACAACTGGCGGCGTTGCTGGGACGTGAACACCTGTCGCAAGCGACGGGCGGACTGCTGTTCAATTTCGGTTCTGACCAGGATTTTGCCGATTCGTCGCAGGTGATCGCGTTCGCTTCCGCGGGCGGGCTGGGCCTTCCCGACCGCGACTACTACACCAAGGACGACGCCAAGTCCGCGGAAATCCGCACCAAGTATCTGGCGCACGTGGCGAAAATGCTGCAACTGGTGGGCGATTCGCCGGAAGTTGCGGAGAAAGAAGCCGCCAGCATCATGCAGATAGAAAGCGCGCTGGCCAGAGCATCGCTGACGCGGGTGGAGCAGCGCGATCCGCACAATCTCTTCCACAAAATGGACCTCAAAGGCGTGCAAGCTCTCACGCCGGATTTTGACTGGGACACATACTTAAAGACCGTGGGCATTGCCGGCGTGAATACCTTCAACGTGACCGAGCCCAAGTTTTATCAGGAGGTCGCCAAGCAAATTGAAAGCAACAGCCTGGCCGACCTGAAAACCTATCTTCGCTGGCACATCGCCAGCGCGAACGCGCCGTATCTCTCCAAGAATTTTGTCGAAGAGAATTTTGATTTCTTCCGGCGGACCTTGCGGGGCGTCAAGGAAATTCAACCACGCTGGAAACGCTGCGTGGGCCTGGTGGACCGACAGCTGGGCGAAGCCCTGGGACTGGAGTTCGTCAACCGCGCCTTTGGCGAAGCCACCAAGAAGAGCACGCTAACCATGACCAAACAAATCGAGCAGGCCATGGAAGAGGACATCAACCAGCTCACCTGGATGGGTCCGGAGACCAAGAAGCAGGCGCTGGAAAAACTGCACAGCGTGGTCAACAAGATCGGCTATCCCGACAAGTGGCGCGACTACAGCTCGGTGGAAGTCAAGCGCAATGATTTTCTGGGGAACGTGCATCGCGGCACCACGTTTGAAGCCAAGCGCCAGCTGGCCAAGATCGGCAAGCCGCTGGACCGCGGCGAGTGGGGCATGACGCCGCCCACCGTCAACGCCTACTACAACGGCCAGATGAATGACATCAACTTCCCCGCCGGCGTGCTGCAGCCGCCGCTCTATGATCCCAAGATGGACGACGCGCCCAACTACGGCAACACCGGCGGCACCATTGGCCACGAACTGACCCACGGCTTTGACGACGAAGGCCGCCAATTTGACGCCAAGGGCAACCTGCGCGACTGGTGGACCAAGGAAGACGGCGCGGAATTCGAGAAGCGCGCGCAGTGCATCGTGGACCAGTACGCCACGTACACCGTGGTGGACGACATCAAGATCAACAGCAAGCTCACCGAAGGCGAAGACGTGGCTGACCTGGGCGGCCTGGTGCTGGCGTACATGGCATGGAAGTCCGCCACCAAAGACCAGCACCTGGAGCCCCGCGACGGCTTCACTCCGGACCAGCGGTTCTTCATCGGCTACGCGCAGTGGGCGTGTGAGAACCAGCGTCCGGAAAACCAGCGGGCCAACGCCATCACCGATCCACATTCGCCGGGCAAGTACCGCGTGAACGGCCTGGTGGTGAACATGCCGGAATTCCAGCAGGCCTTCAAGTGCAAAGCCGGCGCGCCCATGGTCCGCGAAAACCGCTGCCGCGTGTGGTAGCTCAAGCGCAAACGCGTCCGGGCTCCGTGCTGCTGGAGATCTGTCTTGACTCGGCGGAGTCAGCGGCAGCGGCGGAGCGCGGCGGAGCGGACCGCGTGGAACTCTGCGCCGGCCTGCCCGAAGGCGGCACCACGCCCAGCGCCGGCATGATTGCCGCGGTGCGCAAGAAGATCGCGATCGGCCTGCAAGTCATGATTCGTCCTCGCGGCGGCGACTTCTGCTACACCGAAGAAGAATTCGGCGTGATGCAGCGCGACATCCTCATCGCCAAACAACTGGGCGCCAATGGAGTGGTCTTCGGCATCCTCAATCTTGACGGCACCGTGGACAAAGACCGCATGCGCCGATTGATGGAGCTGGCGCGTCCGCTGAACGCGACCTGCCATCGCGCGTTTGACATGAGCTGCGATCTTTCACAGGCGCTCGACGATCTGATCGAAGCGGGCATGGACCGCGTGCTCACGTCGGGCGGTAAGAAAAGCGCCGTGGACGCCATGCCCACGCTGGCGCAACTGGTGCAGCAGTCGCACGGACGGATTTCCGTGATGGCCTGCGGCGAGCTTTCCGTCGCCAGCGTAAAAGCGGTGATCGCTTACACCAACGTCCGCGAAGTCCACGCCGGTCTGGGTATTCCCGTGACCAGCGCCATGAAGTTCCGCAACCAGAAGATCGCCATGGGCACCCTGGCCGACAGCGAATACCAGCACCTGGTGGTGACCGAAAGCAGCGTAAG
>JBGPLR010000493.1:0-3076 GCA_041486545.1 Terriglobia bacterium | reverse complement strand
GGGCAAGTGCAAGATCGGCATTATGCCGGGCCACATTCATAAAGAAGGCAATGTGGGGATTGTTTCGCGCTCGGGCACGCTGACGTACGAAGCCGTGTACCAGCTCACTACGCGCGGCGTGGGACAATCCACGGCCATCGGCATTGGCGGCGACCCGATTATCGGCACCAACTTTATTGACGCGCTCACGCTGTTCAACGCCGACCGGGAGACGGAAGCTATCATCATGATTGGCGAAATCGGCGGCAACGCGGAAGAAAACGCGGCCGAGTACATCAAGCGAGACGTAAGGAAGCCAGTGACGGCGTTTATCGCCGGGCAGACCGCGCCTCCGGGACGCCGCATGGGTCACGCCGGGGCCATCATCTCCGGCGGGCACGGGACCGCGGCGGAAAAAATCAAGGCGCTGGAGGCCGCGGGCATTGCCGTAGCCAAGTCGCCGGCGGTGATCGCGCAGACGCTGTTCGATCACTCGGGAATCAGGCCGGCGAAGTGAGCCGGCGGCGTTGCCAGGCAACGCCTTAGCGCCGCAGAAGGCTTGCGGCGCCACGCTATCAACTCAGGAGAAACCAACCGCACATGGAAACCTTGCAACGCACGTTTTCAATCGTTAAGCCGGACGCCGTGGCCAAAGGCGCCACCGGCGACATCATCCACATGATCCAAGAGAAGGGCTTCCGCATCATCGGCATGAAGATGTTGGAAATCAGCAAGCACCAGGCGGAAGGCTTTTACGCCGTGCACGCCAGCCGGCCGTTCTTTGATTCGCTCACCACGTTCATGTCCAGCGGGCCCATTGTGGTGATGGCGCTGGAAAAGCATAACGCCATCGCCGACCTGCGCAAGCTCATGGGCGCCACCAATCCGGCCAACGCCGAGCCCGGCACTATCCGCAAGAAATGGGCGGACAACATTGAGCATAACGCCATCCACGGCTCAGACGCCGACGATACCGCGCGCTTTGAGCTGAGCTATTTCTTTGCCGGATACGAACTGGCGCAGTAGGCCGTTAATCCCCAGCGCAGCGAGGGAACCCTATCATTACGATTGGTTGCTCCTCTCACCGAGGTCACTGTTTCAATCCGGGAACGTGACCTCGCGTTTGGGGCAGCACTATTTGCCTTTCTCCATGTCCGCTCTGGTCTCGCGCAGCAACCCCGTATTCTTCTTGATCGCCTGTTCCAGCAACGCAACCTGTTCTTTCGCGACTTTCCAATCGCCCTTTTCGGCCGCTTCGGTAAGCCCCGGCAGTTCCAGGTGAGCGTAGGTGTAACGCGCGGCATAAAGAAGATGCTTGAACCAAGGGCGGCCCGGGATGCCATCGGGCGTAAGCCAGTTCGATTCCACGTCCAAAATTGCCCGGTTAAGGGCGGCGAGTTTGGCCTTGCGCGTGGCTTCGGGCAAAGATTTGTCTGACAGCAGCCGCGCAACCGCCGCATTCATGTCTCCGCCCGCCTTCTCAAACTCATTGATGCCCGCATAGAGCAAAGCCAGATCAACGTTGGGCTGGACTTTGCTTTTCTTGTCGAGCTCGTCCACAAACTTGCGGATGTTGGCGGCGTAGGACGCGAAATCAAACGGCAATACATCGGCGTTCGCCAGGCGCAGAGCCAGCGTCCCCCACAGTCGGGTAATGATCAGGTGATACTGAAAGCCGGGATCCCCAAAATGCTCCACCCAGTAATGGTTGTCATACATGGAATGGTAGACGCCGTACTTGCCGTCAAATTCCAGGCCCACGGTGGGCCGCCCCAGATGGTTGAGAAACACCGTGTGGTCTGATCCTGAGCCGATGCGCGTGTTCACCAGCTCAGCATCGGTCAGCGGCTTGTCAGATTTTTCTTCCTGCTGGCGCGTCTGTTTCCACTTTTCATACAGTGTTTCGCCGGAGGGGATGCTCAGGGTGTGCGTGGCTTCCACGATCATGGGCGCCAGTGAAGCGACGGCGTCAGCGTGGAAGTCGGCAAATTCGTTTCCAGTTCCCCGATTCCCCGGCCCCGACGCTGACGAATCCACGTTGAGGTATGCCACAAGTTTTTTCTCCAGGTCGCTGCTGAACTGTTCGCCCCACTCGGTGGAACCGGTGAGCGCGTACTCCTCGCCGTCCCAACTGGCAATCACCAGCGTGCGTCGCGGACGCCAGCCTTTCTTCTTCATCTCGCCCAGCGCGCGGGAAAGCTCCATCATGGACGCGGTGCCGCTGGAAGGATCAATGCCGCCGAACGCCCAGGCATCGCGATGGTTGCCCATGAGCACCCATTCGTCCGGCAACTCGCTGCCGCGGATACGAGCTTCCACCACGGTGTAAGGCTGGATGCTGGTGTCCATGTCCACTTTCACGTGGGCCTGTACGCCGCCGTTGAAACGATAGGTAATGGGCAGCGCGCCCTGCCATTCTTTGGGCGCTTCGGCGCCGTTCATGTTTTCCAGCAGCGGCTTGGCATCGCGCCAGGAAAGCGGCAGCGCAATAATCTTGGGCAACGAGCGCGCGTCTTCGGGCTTGATGCGTTTGGCTCCGGGCACGGACGCCCACCCGGGCGTTGTGGGATCGCCCGGGACGATGAAGTCATACGTGATGGCGCCGCGCTGTATGTGGCTCTCCGGTCCCCATGGACCGTCAGGAAAAACTTTGCCTTTGGTGAAGCCGTCTTCCGCCGGATCAGAATAGACCAGCATGGCCGCCGCGCCTTCGCGCTCCGCGGTGAGAGCTTTGAACCCGCGATAACTGTAAGGATTCGAGTAGCGTACCAGGACAATTTTGCCTTTTACATCAATGCCGTTTTTGCGCAGAAGTTCGTAGTCGTCGGGGTTGCCGCTGTGCGCGTACACCACTTCTGCCGTCACTTCGCCGGAAGCCGAGTATCCCAGGTAGGCAGCGGACACGCGGGGATTTTTGGTGTCCGGATCGGCGTCATACGGGTCTTCGCGAAGGCTGGCTTTGTATTGGACAGGCGCGACCATTTCTAAAGACACCTGGCGCGGCGCGGAATGCAGAACATCATAGCGGCGAAGCGCAACATTCTCCCAGCCTTGCACCGTCCACTGCGCAGCGATGTAGTCGGCCAGTTCGTTGTTG
>JBGPLR010000492.1:0-3076 GCA_041486545.1 Terriglobia bacterium | reverse complement strand
TCGCTCGGGATAAACCTATTTCGCCTTGAACGTTGCCGGACGCTTGTCCACGTACGCAGCCAGGCCTTCCTTGGCGTCTTCGCTGGCGAACAGGCGTTGTTGCAGTTCTCGCTCCACGGCCAGCGCGGACTCCATGGGAATCTCCCATCCCGTCTGGACTGAACGCTTGATGTTGCCCACGGCCTTGGCGGCCTTGTTGGGAGGCGTGAACTGGCGCGCGTACTCCATGACATTGGCCATGAAATTCTCGCGCTCGTAAATGTCATTGATGATGCCCATCTCTTTGGCTTCTTCAAAGGTGAAGGTGTTGCCGGTGACCATCAGCTCAATGGCTTTGCTCTTGCCCACCATACGGCTCAGGCGCTGGGTGCCGCCGGTGCCGGGCAGAACGCCCAGGTTGATTTCCGGCAAGCCGATCTTGCCGGAGTCGCGGCGCGCGATGCGCAGGTCCGCGGCCATGGCGATTTCCAGTCCGCCGCCCACGCAGTGCCCATTGATGGCCGCGATCACCAGCTTGGGCGTGTGTTCCAAGCGCAGCAGCATTTCATTGGCATGCAGGCAGAAGTAATACTTAAAGGTGGGATCCACGGTGGAGAGCATCTTGATGTTGGCGCCGGCGGAGAAGAATTTGTCGCCCGCACCGGTCAGCAGCAGGACGTAGACGTCATTGTCCATGCGCGCTTTCAGGATGCATTCATCAAGCTGCCGGTTCATCTCATAGGTGTAGGTATTGGCCGGCGGATCGCACAGTTCGATGACGGCCACGCCGTCTTCCACGCGATAATTGACCAGCGTCTTGGTTTCAGTTGCTGTGGTTGCAGCCATGATTTCAGAGCTCCTTTGAATTTGTTGAGTCTTGACCCGAACGCGAACCGCGACTCAGGGCCTGGTTTCAGAATTTTTTGCTTCAGAACTCTTCCGTTTTGCCTTGCCGGCCAGCACGCCGCTGAGGAAGAGGTCGCCCATCCCGCGGGCCAGTTCGCCGGCATCGGCATCCACGCGCGGATTGTGCCAAGTATAGATCCAGTTGATCATGCCGAAGAGGCTGAGCACGGCCAGCCGTCCAGAGAATTGTAGTCCTTTGGCCTTGCGCAAATCTTCCAGCAGGTCCAGGCAGATGCGGTAGTACTCGCGCTTGATGGCCCGCACTTCAGCGCCATGCTCGTTCTTGAGCGTGTCGTCCTCGTGGGTGAGCACCTTCATGGCCTCTTTGTTGGCCAGGGAGTATTCCAGGTGGTTCTCAATAAAGATACGGATGCGCTCTTCCGGGTCGGCGGACTTTTCCAGACGCGCGCGCAGGTTGGCGATGATGGTCTCAAACGTGTGCTTCTGGATCAGGTACAGCAACTCTTCCTTGGACGCAAAATAATGATACAGCCCGGCAAGCGACATACCGGCGGCGCGGGAGAGGTCGCGCATGGAAGCGCCTTCAAAACCTTTGTCGCAGAAGATGCGCGCGGCGTGCTGCAGCAAGCGGGCAAGCTGGCGGTCAAAACGCGTGTCCGCAGCCGTGTCCGCGGCGGGCCTGCGGCCGTGAGCCGGTTTGCGGCCGGACAAAGCCGGTGCGGGCGACGGGATTTCAATATGGGACTGGGCCATGCGTAAGAGGCTACCGAACGTTCGTTCGGGTCTTATTATGGCTGACCGCCAAGCGCCCCGTCAACTCCGGCCTCCTGTGGCCTTTCTGCGCGCCCGTCGCCAAGTCTGCTACCAGAGCTAGAAAGTTGTTCCAGACCGAACATAAGCCGTGTCTTACCCAACAGAGTAACCGGAGCACCAGCAATTATCGGAAAGCGGCTGTTGCAGCGGCGGAGGAGTAGCGTTCAGGCCAAACAAGCCAGGACGAATGCTTTCCGGCCTCAAAAGTACGAGACGAAGCTGGAAAGCAACTCTCGACCGAGGAACTCCAAGGTCAACAAAACACAAACTTTACTGAAGTCCCCCGAGAAGGAGATTTGAAATGCGTTCACAGAATTCCAAGTCGTTTGCACAGTCGGCCGCGAAGGCCCTATTTGCTCTGGTCCTGGTGGCCGGACTCGTTTTTGCCGTCGGTTGCGGTGGCGGAGGGTCTGCCAGCACTAACCCCGGTCCTAGCCCAACCCCCACACCAGCCAACAGCGCGACCACGCAGGTCCGTTTTGGCGACGCGCCTGCTGACAGCGTGATCTCATTTGAAGTCACCGTCTCGGCTCTTTCGCTCACGCCCAGCGCCGGCGGCGCGGCGGTGACCGTTCCGGTCCCGGCGAACAACCGGCTGGAACTCAGCCATTCGGCTGGCAAGTTTGAACCGTTTCTTACGGGCGCCCTGCCGCAAGGCAGCTTCTCCAGCGCGTCCATGACGCTGGCCAACTCCGAGCTGACTTTCATGGGCAGCACCGGACTCCCGGTGCATATCAATGGTCCAGCCAGCGCCGCGGTAAGCATCGCCCTGAGCCCCGCGTTGACCGTGGGAACCAGCCCGCTGGTTTTGAACATTGACGCTAACATCGCCAACTCAGTGACGACCAGCGCCTCAGGCGTGATCACCGGCATCAGCTTTGGCTCGAGTTCCTTCAGCATCACGTCCAAGACGCCTGGCGCGGCCACCGAGCAGGACGACGACGGCGAAATCGAAGACGTGCGCGGTACCGTGACTTCGGCCACTGCGAACAGCTTCGTGTTGTCCGTGGGCCAGACCAAGTCTTCTATGACCTTCAGCTTTGACGCCACCACCCAGTTCAGTGACGGCGCGACCGCCGCCACCTTGGCCAACCAGATCGTGAAAGTGGAAGGCTTCACCAAGTCCGATGGCAGCCTGTTCGCCAAGGAAGTGGAAGGCCTGGAAGCCAGCTCCGGCGCGGAAATGGAAAGCTTGATCACCGCCATCTCCGGCACCACGCTGACCATCAGCGCGGATGACGGCATCGGCGGCGGCATGGACGACACCAAGATCGGCGCCAGCTTCACCGTGAACATCGCCGGCCTGGCGGCCAGCAAGTTCAAAGTGGACGGCGGCAACGGCTTCGGCGGCAGCGTACCCGCCGGCCTCAGCTTCGACGGCACGACCATCCACCAGGGTCAGCGCGTGGAAGTGGAG
>JBGPLR010000491.1:0-3079 GCA_041486545.1 Terriglobia bacterium | reverse complement strand
GTTTCCTGGAACCTGGCGGCGGCCTGGCGTTGTTCATGCTGCACTGAGAGCGACGACTCCAGCAGGTCAAGCTGGATGTAACTCACTGCGGTTTCCAGAATCACGTCATCGCGCCGCGCGGCGTTTTGCGCGGTGGTCAGCTCAACGTCAGTCTTCGCGGCCCGGATGTTGTCGCGCTGCGCGGGGTTCCACAGCGCGCCTTGAACGTTCACGTTGAAGATGGAAGGCGCGGCCCCTTCCAGGCTGAGCGGGAAGCCGTATGACCAACCCAGTCCGGAGCCAAAGACCATCTGCGGCACATAGGCGTCGCGCGTCTGCGAAACCGTGGCCCGCGCGCGCTGCAGGTCCGCCATGCTCACGCCCGTGGTGACGCTGTTCTTGAGCGCCAGCTCAACGGCGGTCCGGAAGGGAAGCGGCTTGCCGTTCATGGCTTGGGCCTCTGCGCCGGCGCCGGAGTCCTGTGCAGGAGAAGCCGCCGGGAAAATCAGCCAGCAGAGCATGCAAGCAAGCAACGCGGTTGCGCGAGTATTTGATTTCATTGTTTTTCACCTTGAGGAAATGTTCGTGAGAGAGCGGAATGCTTGAGATTCTATCGGGAAACCCGGGCCAGCGCATCCCGCGCTGGACGGTACTGCCCCGCCAGCGCCAGCGCCGCTTCGTATTCACCGGCGGCGGCCTTGCGCTCGCCTTGTTTCTCCAGCAGTTGGCCCAGCATGTAATGCGCGCGAAAAGCTGGACCGTCTTCCGCGGCGCCGTCGCCGGCAAGATAATGTCGCAGCATCTGCACTGCTCCGGGAAAATTGCGTCCGGTGCGAAGAAACAGAAACGCTCCGTCGTATTCCGGGATGCTGTCCTGACGCGGCGCGGTAAGCGCCTGGCTGATGGCTGCTTCCATCTCCTCCATGCGCCCTGACCGGCGGTAGAAATAGGCCAGCTCAATCCAGTAGCGCGCATTGTTGCCGCTAAGCTCCAGGGCCTTCTTGAACTGTTGTTCAGCGTGTTTGTTGCCCTGCTTCTCTTCCACCCGCGCGTAGATGAGCGCGGAGAGGCCGGGATCAAGCTTGGCCATGGCGTCGGCCTGCTGTTTGGCTTTGTTCTTGTCGCCGCCCAGGAAGGCGGGCGCTTCCATGTAGTACTCGGCCAGGTCAGACCGTGCGGCCAGATTGTTGCCGTCCAGCGCTACCGCGCGTTCGAACCCCGCTTTCACTCTCCGGGCCAGCGCGTAAGCGGTGAAGGGATTGGAGTTTTCCGCTTTGCGTCCAGCGGCACGGCCCAGCCACAAATGGTAGGAGCTGTTCGCCGGCTCCAGCGCCACGGATTTTTCCGCCATGCGCAGTGCCGTGTCCCAGTGCTCCAGTTGGAAATAGACGCGGCAGAGCTGGTTGTAGGCGGCAGCGTTCGCGGGATTTTGTTCCAATTCAGCGTCCAGCATGCGGCGCGCTTCATCCGCCTTGCCGATTTTGAGCAGCCCTTCCGGACTGGGGTCCGCCAGGGCCCAGCACGCGGCATTCATCGCCAAAAGCAGCAGTGCCAGCGGCAGCAGCAGCGATGGAATGCGCCTCAACGCTCAACCACCCTGACTTCAGTTCCGCTGCGCAACGGTTGCGAGTTCATTGCGCCCTGAGCGATCTGCGCCCCTTCGGCGATGCCCGAGGTGACCTCCACGCGGGTCAGGCTGGAGATGCCGGTCTGCACTTCCTGCGCGTGAATTTTTTCTTCCACAA
The DNA here is from genome assembly GCA_041486545.1 of Terriglobia bacterium. Taxonomy (GTDB): domain Bacteria; phylum Acidobacteriota; class Terriglobia; order Terriglobales; family Acidobacteriaceae; genus Angelobacter. The sequence goes on along the minus strand of JBGPLR010000491.1, from coordinate 1,355 downwards.
TCTTGTAAACGTAACGCTTGCCCTCCAGGTCGTGCACGGATTCTCGCGAGACGGTGAGCGCGCCCGGGTGGCGCGCCGTCAAAATACTCACGTTCACGTTCACGTTGGGCAGCAATGTGCGGTCAGAGTTGTCAATTTCGCAGGTGATTTCACCCACCGTGCGTGTCCCCACCATGGTCACCACGGTGGGCACGCGGCTGAGCGCGCCGTTCCACAAGCGGCCGGGCTTGGCGTCCCACTTCAGTTCTACTTTTTGCCCTTTGGCCAGACGGCCGATTTCCGGTTCGTCCACAAACGCCCGTACCTGGACTTTTTCCAGGTTGGCCACTTGCACCAGCAGCTCGCCGCTGTTGACGTACGAGCCCGGCTTGACCGGGATTTGGTAAACCGTGCCGGCGAAGGGCGCGCGGATGTTGGAATTTTTGAGCAAGTCCTGGGCGGCCGCGTACGCGGCGCGGGCCTGGTCGGCGGACGCCACTACTTTGGCGATTTCCGGCGAAGAGAAACGTCCGGAGACCTTGGCTTGCAGCAGCTGGAGGTCAGCCTCAGCTTTGTTCAGGCGTTCCTGCGCCGCCACCACTTCCACGGGCGACGCCGCGCCATTGCGTTGCAGACGCTGTACCGCCTCCAGGTTGCGGCGGGCATCATCGCGCTCTATCTGCGCCTTAATCTGTTCAGCCCGGATGGTCAGCAGTTCCTCGTGCGTCCCGCCGGATCGCACGGCGTGCAAATCCGCTTCCGCGGCGCGCAATTGCGCCAGGGCCCGGGCGGCCTGGGAACGCGCTTCAGCATCATCCAACTGCAGCAGGAGTTGCCCTGGCCGGACCAGGTCTCCTTCACTGGCCAGCACTCGTCTGACCGTGGCCGGCGCCGGGGCATGCGCTTCAAAATTGCGTACCGGCTCAATCTTGCCGTTGGTGGAGATCACGCTGGCAATGTCCTGGCGGACGACTTTTTCCGCGCGCACGGAAACCACCACGCTGCGGAACTTCATCCAGCCGGAAAAGACAATCACCGCCGCGATGACAATCCCCACGACGCTTAGCAGCCGCCGTCGTTCCGAGCCGTTACTTTGTCCACGCTGTGCCATCGGTTAGAAGAAATTCAAGTATAACCAAGCGGCTGCAAACACGCGACTCATCCTGCGTCGCGCCAACACCCGCGAACCTTGCCAGGCACGCCCGGCCTGTGACACCCGCCTGCCTTGGGGCGCCGTGTTTGGGCGATTTTGCGCCGCGCGCTCGCCCGCTGCGCGTTGCCATTTACAATAGCGGCAATGACCCAGCGCACCGGCTACACTGACGACCATGCCAAGTCCGGGCTCGACCACCGTTTTCCGGCGATTGATACCTGGC
>JBGPLR010000490.1:0-3130 GCA_041486545.1 Terriglobia bacterium | reverse complement strand
TCTCTCCGCCGTCGATGTCCCCGTGCTGTATGCCTACCTGCCGTTTCAGTTCCGCATCCTGGCCAAGAAAGAACTGTTCCGCTATCCATTTATGGGATGGCATCTGAAGCGATCAGGGCAGATTCCGGTGGTGCTGGAGAATCCCAAGGCGTCCATCAGGAGCCTGCATCAGGCGGTGATCGCCATCAAGAAGAATATGCCGCTGATGATTTTTCCCGAAGGCGGGCGCTCCCCGGATGGCCACTTGCAGGCATTCATGGGAGGAGCGTTCTATGCGGCCATCAAAGCCCAGGTGGACGTGGTGCCCGTGGTCCTGGTGGGCACGTTCGAGATTCTCAAGATGAATACCTGGCACATCAAGCCGCGCCCGGTGCGGATGATTGTGGCCGACCCGATTCCCACCCAGGGGCTGAAAGCTCGCGATGTGGAGGCGGTAGCTAGCAAGGCCCGGGCGGCGATTGCCGACATCTATTACCGCTATTCTCCATTGGGCAACCCCAGCGGACAGAACCGCAAGAGCTAAGAACCAAGATCGTAACAGTGGAATGAAGAGGTCAGGAAAAGGCTGGAAATGGATCTGTTGGAGCCCAAAATCGAAGCAAAAAGGCCGCGAATCGCCATTCCAGAGCCTTGCTCGTATGACCAGGAATACAGCGGGCGCGCGCTGCCGCCTTACGTGAGAGCCTTGGAAGCCTGCGGCGGCGAGGCCGTGGTGCTGCCGTTGGGACTGCCGCCGGAGGAGCTGGCCCGGCGCATCAGCCAGTGTTCTGGAGTTCTGTTGCCGGGCAGCAAGGCTGATATTGATCCTCAGAAATTTAACGCGGAGCCCCACGCCAAGTCGGCGCCGGCCGATCCGCTACGCGACGCCGCCGACGAGCTGCTTCTGCAAGACGCTTACAACCTGCACAAGCCGATCCTCGGCGTTTGTTACGGTCTGCAGGCGTTGAACGTGTGGCGTTCCGGCACATTGGTGCAGCACATTGAGTCCAACGTGAACCATGAAGCGCGCCGTGAAACGCAATTTGCGCATCAGGTGATGATCGAACCAGGTTCGTTGCTGGGAAAAGAAATCGGGGACGTTGGTCCGCAAGGCATTCCGGTAAACTCCAGCCACCATCAGGCAGCGGACGCGGTGGGCGATGGCTTGCGCGTGGTGGCCCGCAGCGCCGACGACCGGATCATTGAAGCCGTGGAAGGCACCATGCCGGACCACTTTGTTCTGGCGGTGCAGTGGCATCCGGAGCGCAGCTTTGACCAGGACAGGTGGTCGCGGCGGTTGTTTGAGTCGCTGGTCCGCGAAGCCGCGGCGTGGCGCAAACCCGCGCAGGCAGCGGCGCCGAACACGAGTAAAGATTAGAAAATCACGTGGTTGCGCGCGTGAACGCGCTCTCGTAGGGTAATTCCATGTCGCAACAAGGAAAGCCGCAAGAAAAAACGCCGCAAAAAGGAATCACTCTTTCGCTCGACGACCGCGTGGCCGTGGTGACCGGCGGCTCACGCGGGATCGGCGCGGCCATTGTGCGCATGTTCGCCCAGGCCGGCGGACGCGTGGTCTTCAGCTATCAGAAAGCGCAAGCCGAAGCGGAGCGCCTGGCTGAAGAATGCGGCGGAAGCGCACGCTGTGCGGTGGTGCAGGTTGAGCTTTCGTCGAGCCAGTCTTCGGCGACGCTGGTCAAAGCCGCGGTGGAGCATTTCGGGCGAGTTGATATCATCGTGGGCAACCACGGCGTTTGGCCGCCGACAGATGTTCCGGTGGACAAGATGTCAGACGAGCAATGGCGGTCAACGCTGGCCATCAATTTGGACAGCATTTTTGGCCTGGTCAAACACGGCGTCGGGCAGATGAAGAAGCAGGGCGGCGGAGGACATGTGGTCCTCATCAGTTCCACTGCCGGCCAGCGCGGCGAAGCCTTCCACTGCGACTACGCAGCCAGCAAAGGCGCGATGATCAGCATGGTCAAAGGTCTTTCCACGGAACTGGCGCGCGACGGCATTTACGTGAACTGCGTGGCGCCGGGGTGGGTGGAGACCGACATGGCCGCGCCGGCGCTGCATCATCCGGAGACCAGCAAGCGGGTGTTTGCCACAATTCCGCTGGGCCGGGCGGGCAAGCCGGAAGAAATCGCCGCTACGGTATTATTCTTGTGCACCGCCCACGCCGGATTTATCACCGGGGAGATCCTGAACGTAAATGGCGGGGCTGTGCTGGTGGGTTGAAGCCGGGCAGTAAAAGCAGGCGTTTCCGGCATCCAAACATAACAAGAAAAAACCAATGAGAATACTTGCCCTTCTGCTTCTGTGCTGGTCCAGCGCCATCGGCCAGCAAACGCCTCCTGCCAACACCGGGGCGGCCGCCCAGAGCAACGACCAGAAAGCGCGCGCAGCCATCGCCAAGATGATTGAAACCTTGGGCGGGCAGGCGTATCTCAACGTGCAAGACTCGTACAGTGAAGGACGCTATGGCCGGTTCCACAATGAGACCCAGGTCGGCGGCGCAAAATACTATCGCTACACCCGCTGGCCGGATGCCGACCGCTGGGAACTCACGGAGCAGCGCGACTACGTGCAGCTTTTTGTGGGCGACAAATACTACGATGTGACTTACAAGGGATACACCGAAGGCAATCCAGCCAAGGACGACGGCCTTCGCCAAGCCCTGGTACGGCGCCATTACAGCCTGGACCACGTTCTGCGCGAGTGGATCAATCAGCCCGGCACCATTCTGCTGCACCAGGGGCTGACCCTGGCGGAAAGCAAGATGGCCGAGAAGGTCACGGTCATTAACTCCAACAATGAAGCCGTCACCATCATGATTTCTCAGGACACCCACCTGCCGATCAAGAAGGTCTTCACAATCCGGGACCCCCAATACAAGGAACTCGATGAAGAAGCCGAGATTTACGACAACTGGAAAATGGTCCAGGGCGTGAATACTCCTTACAGCACGCTGGCCACCCACAACGGGCAAGTGCTTCGCCAGCAATACATCCTGACTATCAGTTACAACACCAATCCTCCGCCGGCTTACTTCACGCCCGTGCTGGTTAAACACACGGACCAGCAGGGAAAAGACAGGCGCAACAAAAAGTAGCGTCCGGCCCACGATCTGTGGCAAAAAAACAACAGTCTC
>JBGPLR010000489.1:0-3134 GCA_041486545.1 Terriglobia bacterium | reverse complement strand
ACCGCAACGGCCGGCAGCATGAGTACGCGGCGAAGAAGATTGTGGTGGCCACCGGGTATTACGACCGTCCGAACTACATGGGCATTCCTGGCGAGCAGCTGCCCAAGGTGATGCACTACTACAAAGAACCGCATCCGTATTACGACATGGACGTGCTGATCGTGGGCGGAAAGAACTCCGCGGCCATTGCCGCGCTGGAGCTGTGGCGGCGCGGGTCGCGCGTGACCATGGTGCATCGCGGGCCGGAGATCCACAAGAACGTAAAGTACTGGATCAAGCCGGACATTGAGAACCGCATCAAGGCCGGCGAAGTGGCGGCTTATTTCAACTCCAGCGTGCTGGAGATCGCGGCGGAGGCGGTGCGCATCAAGACGCCGGAAGGCGAACGCGTGCTCAAGAACGATTTTGTGTTTGCCTTGACCGGGTACCATCCGGACTACGAGTTTCTGGAGTCGCTGGGCATTGAACTGACACGTCCGGAGATGCGGCCAGTGTGCGATCCCCAGACGTTCGAAAGCAACGTGCCGGGGATCTACGTGGCGGGAGTGGTGGTGTCCGGCGCCAAGACCAGCGAGATTTTTATCGAGAACGGGCGCTTCCACGGGAAACAGATCGCGGAAGATTTGAAGAATCGCCGTAATCGCGCGTGATCGCAACGTGATCGCCGTGATCGGAAAGCAAAAACTCCACCCCAGAGACACGGAGGCACGGAGACCCGGAGAAAAACTGATTTTGGTGCGCGTGTCGTCCGGCGGCGAGGCTGGCTGGCGCGCCGAGCCGCCAGTTACAGGAGCAGAATAATCTCAGCAGATTGCATGCCCGTAAGCGGTTTGGAGCGAAGCGACAAAATTAAATGTCTTCTTCCAAATATTCCATGACCGCGTGCAGATTGTTTTCTTCCAGGAACACGCCGGGGACGCGCACCCGGCCTTCCTTCTCCACGCGTTGCGCGGCGGTCTGGGCGGTGGGCAGGGCCACGCGCATTTCTTCATGCATGAATGGCACCAGTTCGTCGCCGTCAACGCGGGCCACGAATGTTCCACCGGGGTTTTGTTCGAACATGACTTGGTACGTCACCGGCTGGCCGTCCAGCTTCATGATGTCCAGGGTCCCTTGGGGCATATACGTCCCTCCGCTTGCTTGTTCCAGCACGCGTGGTGTTCGCGCGCAGGAGTAAGGTAGCATATAGAAGCCAAGTTCAATTCTGGGTTCAAGCGGTGCAAACGTCAAGGGGTGGCTGCGGGACGCCGGCCTGCTAAGAGAGTTTGTCTCCGAAGGCCAGCCGGGTTACATCTGCGGCAACAGACGAGGAATCCAACAGCACTTGCAGTATATGATCCTGGCGATGCAAACAGGACCGGTGCGGTTGGGAGTTGCTTAAACCTATCACGGGAGAAAAGCAGAAACATGAAAGCTTCAGCAATCTTAATTACTCTTGTTCTATCTCTTGCCTGTCTGGCGCCGCACGCGGTGGCGCAGATGCCTGATACCACTGACAAAAATGCTTACAACCACGGCGCGCTGGGCGGTTTTGTTGATTTCACCCGGCAACAGGGAGCGAGCTTTAATCTGCTGGGCGCGGGCGGACGGATCGGCTTCAACGTCCATCGGCACCTGGTGCTGGAAGCGGAGATGGCGTACGACTTTGAAAAGACCAAGACCCAGACCGTGACCGCCGGGGGCGTGACCAATACCACGCGGTCCAGCCTGCGCTTGCTGCATGCGGCGTTCGGCGGCAAGGTGCAAACCACCGGCAACTTCCGCTACTTCGCGCTGGCCAAGGTGGGTATTCTCAATTTTGGTCTTGGCGGGCCAGCCACGGCCGGCGCCATCGGCAACCAGATCGGGAACATCACGGACGGCCAGACCAAGTTTATCTATTATCCCGGCGGCGGCGTGGAGTGGGGACGCACATGGCTCAGCTTCCGCGCGGAAATCGGCGACGAAATTTATTCCTCCAGCGGCCTGCACCACAACATCCGCGTAACCGTAGGCCCGCAGTTCCGTTTCTGAAAATCTATAGCATCGATTTGGCTGCTGAAAGCGGCGGGGCCTCCGTGCTCTTCGGCATGGGGTAAGCCTGCGCCCAGTTTCATGAAGTCTTAGTGTTCCCTGAGTCGTTCACCCCCTCCGCTGGCTCGTTCCGGCACACGCCTGCTCACGCACCAGGGCGTGATAAAGCAGTCTGACGCGACGAATCGCCGCCCGGCGGAAGCAGGTTGTTCGCCGGAGGCTACCTAAACTGCGTCGGCGGCATCAGACTGAGACGAGGAACTCAACGCGCCTGCAATTTATTGTCTCTGGCGAGTCCAACGGGCTCGAGTGCCGTTGGCAGTTTCTTGAACCTACTGCGGGAGGAACGCACAAATATGAAACGTTCAGCAATCTTAGGTGCACTTGTTCTGTTTTTTGCCTGTCTGGCGACTGGCGCATGGGCCCAGTCGACCACCGATTACAACCGTGGCAACCTGGGGGCTTTTGTTAACTTCACCCGGCAGCAGGGAGCCGACGTTAATATGCTCGGCGTGGGCGCACGGGTTGGCATCAACGCGTCGCCGCACGTAGTCCTGGAAGCTGAGATGGCGTACGACTTTGAAAAAACCAAGACCCAGACCGTCACCGTGGGCACTTTAACCACTACCACGCGGTCTACTCTGCGGCTGCTGCACGGCGTGGCAGGGCTCAAGTTCCAGAGCACCGGCGACGTCCGCATCTTCGTGATGGCCAAGGGCGGACTGTTGAACTTTGGCGTGGGCGGGCCAGTCACGGCTGGCGCCATCAGCACCCAGATCGGAAATATCAATGACGGCGTCACCAAGGGAGTCCTTTATCCCGGCGGCGGCGTCGAGTTCGGACACAAGCTCAGTTTCCGCGCGGAAGTGGGCGACGAAATTTACTTCGCCAGCGGCACGCACCACAATATCCGCGTAACTGCCGGTCCGCAGATCCGTTTCTAGGGCCAGCATCATCGCCGATTACGAAAGCAGCCTTTGGGCTGCTTTTTTTTCGCGACGGATTGCAGGGCGCGGCGGAACTGTGGAAATCACGACCGGCCGCAGCCCGGCGCAACGCTGCGCCTGTGATAAATTACTAACTGTGTGGGCGCGTAGCTCAGTTGGTAGAGCAACGCCCTT
>JBGPLR010000488.1:0-3141 GCA_041486545.1 Terriglobia bacterium | reverse complement strand
TTACCTTCCAGAATTATTTCCGCATGTACAAGAAACTCGCGGGCATGACCGGCACGGCGGAAACCGAAGCGGCGGAGTTTGACAAGATTTACAAGCTGCAGGTCACGGTGATTCCCACCAACCGGCCGATGTCGCGCAAGGAGTACCCGGACGTTGTTTATCGCACGGAAAAAGAAAAATACTTTGCCGTGGCCGACGAAATCCAGAAGATCGCCGAAGGCGGCCGCCCGATTCTGGTGGGCACCACGTCCATTGAAAAATCCGAACGGCTTTCTGATCTGTTGAAGAAGAAGCAGGTCAAGCACGTGGTACTGAACGCCAAGTTCCACGAGAAAGAAGCCGAGATCGTGGCCCAGGCGGGCCGCTACAACTCGGTGACCATCGCCACCAACATGGCGGGCCGCGGAACGGACATCCTGCTGGGCGGCAATCCGGAATTCATGGCGCGCCAGGAGATGGTGAAGAAAGGCATCGCCCAGCAATTGAAAGCCGCGGGCGGCGAAGTCGCGCTGCAACAGGACAGCTCAGAGTCCATCGTCTTCTATTACAACGGCCTTGAGTACCTGTGCCCCACGGACAAATGGAATGACGCGTTCGCCAAGTATAAGAATGATACGGACGCGGACCACGAGAAAGTAGTTGCCGTGGGCGGCCTGCACATTCTGGGCACGGAACGCCACGAGGCCCGCCGCATTGACAACCAGTTGCGCGGACGCGCCGGACGCCAGGGCGACCCGGGGTCGTCGCGCTTCTACCTGTCGCTGGAAGACGACCTGATGCGCATCTTCGCGCGCGCATGGGTTTCCGGGCTGCTGCAGCGGCTGGGCATGGAAGAAGGCGTGCCCATTGAGTCGCGTATGATCTCCAAGCGCATTGAGGGCGCGCAGAAAGCGGTGGAAGCGCAGAACTTTGAGTCGCGCAAGCACGTGCTGGAATATGACGACGTGATGAACAAGCAGCGCGAAGCTGTGTACGGCCTGCGCCGCGAACTGCTTTCCGGCATTGATCAAAAAGAATTGATCCTGGAAGACTACGTGACCGGGATGGTGGCCGAAGCGCTGGACCGCTTTGCCCCGCGCAATGTCCACGCCGAGCAGTGGGACCTGGACGGGCTGCGCAAATCCCTGGTCGACAACTTTGGCCTGGACATGGCCAAAGCCGGCGTTGACGCTGAGAAGCTGAATCGCCAGGAACTGGGCGACGCCGTCTTTGAGAAGCTGCAGGAACTGTACAACGCCAAAGAGAAACAGATGGGCGCGGACGCCATGCGCTATCACGAGCGCATGATCATGCTCAGCGTGATGGACACGCAGTGGAAAGACCACCTGCTCAACATGGACCACCTGAAAGAAGGCATCGGACTGCGGGGTTACGCGCAGCACGATCCGCTGGTGGAGTACAAGCGCGAGTCGTTTGACATGTTTGAGAGCATGATGCAGCGCTTCCAGGAAGATACCGCACGCTACTTGTTCCACATGCAACTGGTGGAAGCGCAGCAGGCGCCGGCCGTTGTTGCCGAAGAAAATGGCGCCGAGCCGCCGGCTCCGTCGCGCAGGCGGGCTTCCACGTCGGTGGACGATCTGGAAGCGCAATTCCAGCGCCGCAAGAAACGCGAACTGGAACAGGCGCGCATGGCGGGATCGAACGGCAACACCGCGCCGCAACAGGTTGTCCGCGGGCAGGCCAAGGTGGGGAGAAACGACCCTTGCCCTTGCGGGTCAGGCAAGAAATACAAGAAGTGCCACGGTGCGGAGCAGACAGCGTAAGAACGGCCATTGGCCTTTGGCCATTAGCCATTCGCACTCAGCGATTGGCCATTAGCGAATGGTACTTAGCCGTTCATCCCTTACTGCCAACCAGTGCCAGAATGGAATTTGCGGGTTTAGTTAGAACTTGAAATCAGCTTGACCCCAGCGCCGTTAGGCGCGACATAAGGGTAGCCCAGGCCGTAAGGCCTGGGTAACTGTAAGAAGAATTTGGAAGCCCCTTTAGGGGCGACACATTGATAGCTTCTAGAAGCTACGGCGGACCGGATGAACATCATCTGGTTCGCCGGTTTCGTTTTTTGACAACTGAATAGGGGGTTGGGGCGAAAATCACCGCAAAAAAAGGAGACGCAGCGTTAGGGCTGCGTCTCTTGGGGTTGCTTATCAAGTGCGGTGAGGCCGGCTTGCGCCGAACGGCACCGCTACAGTCGCTGAAAGCTCTCAACCAAACAACATGTCTCTGAAGCGGGTGGAGCGAAGCGACAGAAATATTAGTGGCCACCGCCTCCGCCGCCGGGGCCTCGTCCGCCGCCACCGCCACGCGGACCACCTCGACCACCACCGCCTCCGCGACCGCCGCGTCCACCGCCTCCGCCGCCATGACGGCGTCCACCGCCTCCTCCGCCGCCGGGCCGGCCTCCGCCACGGGGACGATCTGGCCGCGGAACAGCGCCCACGGTTTCCCGGTTCGCGTCTTCACGGTTGAAGTTGGGTTCGCCTTCTTCAACTTCGTCAAAGTTGCCGCCGCCTTCAAAGGTGACGGTTTCTTCTCCCGGTGCGTTGGAAGCTGCGCGCGGGGCCGGAGCCTCGCCGCCGTCGCCGGAAGGTTCGGGTCCGCCTTCACCTTCGCCGCCGCCTCCGCCCATCTTGGCGCGCTGCTCACGCAGAATCGCTTTGCGGCTCAGCTTGATGCGGTTGCCTTCAATGCCCAGGACTTTCACCAGCACCTGGTCGCCTTCTTTGAGTTCGTCTTCCACGCTGCGCACGCGATGTTCCGCAATCTCGCTGATGTGGAGCAGGCCGTCGGTTCCGGGGATGATCTCGACGAACGCGCCAAACTCGGCGATGCGCACCACTTTGCCCAGGTACGTTTTGCCGACTTCCGGCACCGCCGTGAGATCGTTGATCATCTGGATGGCCTTCTGCGCGGAAGGTCCGTCGCTGGAAGCCACGTTGACTTTGCCGGTATCGTCCACGTCAATCTTCACGCCGGTCTGCTCAATGATGCTGCGGATCATCTTGCCGCCCGGTCCGATCAGATCGCGGATCTTGTCGGTGGGAATCTGCAAGGTGTAAATGCGCGGAGCAAATGCGGAAATATCTTCGCGCCCGCCGCTGATGACGCCTTCCATCTTGTCCAGGATGTACAAACGCC
>JBGPLR010000487.1:0-3151 GCA_041486545.1 Terriglobia bacterium | reverse complement strand
GTGTCAAAGGCCAGCGACGACTTGCCTGACCCGGAGACCCCGGTCACCACGGTCAGCGCGTTGTGCGGCACCTCAAAATCAATGTTCTTGAGGTTATGCACCCGCGCGCCGCGGACAATGATGCTTTCAAGCTCCAAAACTGCCATCGTCACCCAATCCCAGGACTCACTCAGATAGCAAGGAACTGCACTGAGGCTGAAACTTCTTATTGTAATTTGTTTTGGGGAGGAAGGGCAGGAGGGGCGCGAACGCCGCAAGATCGGGTGATCTGGTCATCAGGTGATCGGAAAAGCAGGTGATCGGAAAAGCAGGTGATCGGAAAAGCAGGTGATCGGAAAAGCAGGTGATCGGAAAAGCAAGATCGCACCACGGAGGCACGGAGGCGCGGAGAAAGCGGCACAGCAAGCGTCTCGATAGTGAAAGAGCTGGACCGATCCAGGTTCGTTTCGATCCAGCCCTCTTTTTGCAGACGCCGCCGGTTGGAAGGAGCGCGACGGCCTGCAAAGCGCTTTACGATTTGCGTCAAAACAAGATCAGTAACGCACCCAGATGTTTTTCCGCACCACCACGCCCACCGTCGCGTTGGCCGGGAGGACGTACTGGTTGCCGTTGCCTGGACAGCGATGGTCCAGCTCCACTGCGCCATAGTACGGACCCATTGCCACCGCCAGCGGCGAGATGGCTACGATCAGCGGCGAGGCAAAAATCCAGAAGCCCGGCCCGAGCCGCATCTTGGCCAGAAGGTGTTTCGGGAGTTCCGCGTCGGATTGGGGGCTCACAAAGGCCACTTCGGTTTGCGCGGCGCTGCCGCCGGCCAAGGTGATGCGGTCCAGCTTCCACTCCACCGCGCCATCGCGGCAACTGGGTTTGGAATGCTTCACTTTGGTGACTCTTCCATTCACCACCGCGCCTTCCGGCAGAAGCGTGACGCCGTCGAGCACCAGTGCTTGCGACAGCCGCAAGGGAACGCCATCACCCGCTCGGGCCGTGGCTGAACCCAGTTGCTGGACAGTCGAGAACTTCAGCACGGTGTTCTTGCGCAGCTTGACGGTCCCGCCGGCGGGCGACGCCTGCTGGGCTTCGGCTGCAGGCGTCAATTCCAGGGAAACCAAGCCTAATGAAACCCAGGCCAGCGACATCCACGTGATCGCCGCGAAAAGCGTTCTTGGAGCTTGTTTAAACATGCGTGACCTCCTTAATCACTCTCTGCGCGCTCTGCCTTACGGACCGTTTTCAATACCGCACCTTGTGGTCCTGCCGGACTTCCACCACCACCGTTGAATTCTCCGGTAAGACCAGGTCCTTGCCGGGTGTGTTGCACGACGAGAACAACGCCAGCGGCAGGAACACCAGGATTGGCGACAACATGGCAAACTCGAACACCAGCATGGGCGCGGCCAGGACAGCCTCCCACCAGTTGTTGATTTCAAGGTCGCTCTCCATCAATCCGTACTGGTGATACAGCCGCGTCGCAACTTCCACTTTCGGACTTGGACTCACTGACCAGACTTTGACTTTCACGGTGGACGAATCGGCAAACGTGATCCGGTCCAGCTCCAGCTTCACCTCGCCGTCGTGGCAATGCTTGTCGGCTTTTTTGACTTTGATCACCTTGGCGTGGACGACCTCGCCTGCCGGGAGCACTGTGGCGTCGTTGATGATCAGCGGGTCCACCAGGCGAAGCTGCACATCTTCGCCCGCCAGTGAGGTGGCGGAACTGAGCGGTTGCATGGTGGCGAACTTGAGCCCGGCGTGTCTGCGCACTATCGCGATGTTCGGCCCTGCATTCGGTGCGGGTTGACCGGCCTGCTGCGCCGTGCCCTCAGAAACCACCACCAGCGATATGGCCACGACGGCAAGAATCTGTTTGAACATAAGCATCTCCTCCCAACGCTCGCCAGCATAGGCACGGCCGATGGCCGCCTCAAGCGACAAGGCACGGCGGGGCGGCGGTGACGCAGTTTGTCGCGGTCCTGGCAGGGAAAGCGGGGTGCGAGGGGCCGGGAAGCCTCGCCAATCCCAGCCTTATCTGGCTCGCGAACAAAGACTTTCACTGGCCAAGTGCAGGAAACTTGCTACAATTCAGGAAAATCCCCGCCGCCTTGAGGCGGTTTGAGCAGAGTTTCCAGTGCCCATTCGAGAAGTCCACGTCACCGGCTACCGGTCAGTCCGCGAACTGAGATTGAAGCTGCGCCAGATCAATGTGCTGATTGGTCCTAACGCCTCCGGCAAGAGCAATCTTTACAACTCCGTCTTCCTGCTGGCCAAGGCAGCCGCGGGAGGCTTCGCCCGGATCATTGCTGACGAAGGCGGCATGACGTCAGTGGTTTGGGCGGGCGAGCGCAAAGGCCGGAGTCTGCCTTCGTCGCGCATGGAGTCAGTGCGCATGGGCCTGGGCGTGAAGACTGACTCGTTCAACTACGATCTGGTTTGCGGTTTGCCCAAACCTTCGCGCTCGGCCTTTGATCTTGATCCGGAAGTGAAAGAAGAACGCGTGTGGATGGAAAGCCCGCGCGGCATGAAGGTGACTTTTTTTGACCGCAACTCTGAGCGCGCATGGATACTGGACCGCGAAGAGCGGCTCTCCGACTACTCCGGGGAACTGCTGCCCACCGAGTCCGTGCTCTCGCAGTTGCGCGAGCCGCATCTTTATCCTGAGCTTTCCGCTCTGCGCGCGGAGATGAGCCAGTGGCGCTTCTATCACCATTTCCGCACCGACCACGAATCGCCGTTGCGCCATCCGCAAGTTGGCGTTCGCACACCGGTGCTCAGTCACGACGGCCGCGATCTGGCCGCGGCGCTCCAGACCATTCTGGAAGTCGGACAGGAAGAAGACTTGCGCGAATCTATTGCCCAGGCGTTTCCCGGAGCGGGCTTGGTGATTGAGCACAACTCAGAAAGCGGGACGTTCGCCGTGGCGCTGCGCATGCCGGGATTGAAACGCACGCTGCGCGCCCGCGAACTCTCGGACGGCACGCTGCGCTATCTTTGCCTGATGGCCGCGCTGCTCAGCCCGCGTCCGCCCGCGCTGCTGGCGCTCAACGAGCCGGAAACCAGCCTGCACCCCGATCTGCTGGAGCCGCTGGCCAAGCAGATGGTCAACGCGTCGCGGAATTCCCAGCTTTGGGTGGTCACACACTCGCAACGCCTG
>JBGPLR010000486.1:0-3153 GCA_041486545.1 Terriglobia bacterium | reverse complement strand
GCTCCGCGGCGATCAGCGTCTGGTTCAGTTTGGCCGCGTCAGCCGGAGGATTCTTCTGGATAGCCAGTATCTTGGTTCCGGCAGCAGTGAAGCGCTTGGCGGCCGCTGCAGCTTTACTGAAGTCTGGAGAACTAGCCGCCAGCATGGTTTTGGATTTTTCCTGCGCACGTTCGATGTATGCGCTGATCTCTTTGCCGTACAGTTCGTAGTCGTAGGGCAGCACGTCCGCGGCGGACATATGCAAAGCTTCCAGACCCAGCACGCGCGCCATCTGTTGCTCATAGGCGAATGTGGGATCGCCAAACCTCTTGAACCAGGCAAAATCGTCAAAAGTGGAATGGTAAACGCCGTACTGGCCGCTGGAAGTCATGTCCGCTGACGGCACGCCGAGGTGCTGAATGAAGACGCTGTAGTCGGACCCGCTGCCCAGGTCGCCGACGGGCACGTCATTTTCCACGCGGGCATTCGATCCGCGGCCCTGATTGAAGTCAGGGTTGCGGCGTTCCTGCTGCTTCATCTTTTCTTCTTTCCAGACGCTGTAAACCGTGCCGCCTTTGGGGCTAGGGACGAACCGCGTCACGTCGCGCATGAAACCCTTCAAGCTGGGGACCGCCGAAGCATTGAAGTTCGGTCCGGAGACGGCCACGTCCAGATTGAAGTACGCCACGGCGTGGGCCAAATCAGCTTCGTGGTCTTCGCCCCACTCGGTGCTGCCGATCAGCCCTTCTTCTTCTGCGTCCCAACTGGCAAAAATAAGCGTGCGATCCGGCTTCCAGCCCTGGTGCAGCAGTTCCTGAATGCCGTGCACCGTTTCCAGCATGGCCGCGGTGCCGCTGTTGGGATCCACCGCGCCGTAGACCCAGGCATCGCGATGGTTGCCCACCACCACCCACTCATTGGGATATTTGGCGCCGGTTATTTTGCCGATCACGTTCCAAATGGTCCAGTAGCGGTATTCCTGCTTGAGATGCATCTTCACTTTCGCCGGTCCCGGACCAACGTGGTAGGTGAAAGGCAACGCGCCTTGCCACTCGCGGGGTGACTCCGGCCCGCCCAGGTTTTGCAGGATGGGTGCGGCGTCAGCGTACGAAATGGGTGTGGTGGGAATTTTCGGCATGCTGGCGGCCTTTTCCGGCGCAATACGCTTGGACTCCGGCAAGCCGGGAACCGACGCAAACCCGGGCGTGGTGGGATCGCCGGGATACTTGAACATATATTGGATGGACCCGCGCTGCACCCCGGTGTCCGGACGCCACGCGCCTTTGGGGTAGGCATCTCCGCGGAAGTAGCCGTCGTCCCAGGGATCGGAGTAAATGATCACGGCGGCGGCGCCGTGCTCTTCGGCAACAAAACTTTTGACGCCGCGGAAATTTTCGCCGTAGCGGACGATCACAATTTTTCCGCGAACATCAATCTTCATTTCCTCCAGTTTTTTGAAATCGTCAGGGCGGCCGTAGTTGGCGTACACCACTTCGGCTTCCACGTCTCCGGAGGGCGACGAGCCATTGAAGGGCATCAGCACGCGGGGGTCGTCCTGGAAGGCGTCATTGCTCACGTGCTCGCGCGTGGGGCCGCTCATTTTCACATTGGGCGGCGCGGTAAGGGTCACGCTGATCTCGACGGGGCGGTTCATCCACACCCTGTAGCTGACGGTCTCAGTCTCCAGTCCACCCACGAAGAATTGCTTGGCCACGTATTCCGCCGTCTTCTTGTCTTCCACTGATCCCGCGACGTGGGGCACGGCGGTAAGGATCTTCAAGTGCTGTTCGGCAAGCTTGGGATCAGGCACCGCGATGAATTTCTGGTCCCATTGGAGTTGCTTGGTGAAATCGCGGAAGCCAAACACCTGCGGCGTTTCGCCGGGGTTTTCCGGGCGGCCCTCCTGGGTTGACTGCGCGAAGGTGGCAAAAACAAGAACCGACAACAGCAGGGTCAATTTGGCGCGTAGCAAGTGTGTTCTCCTTAGGGTCCGCGGGCCGCGGGAACAAAAAAGCTTACACTATTGAGTAGGATTTATTCGAATGCCGGGCGAGAGGCCCTGCTGAACTTGGGAACGAACACGGAAATGACAGAAGGCAACCCTGGGCCCGCAGCGGCGCCAGCGACGGATGGCGCGCGTCCGCCGCAGATGAACGCCAACGTGGATGGGGACGGCGTGGAGCTGGCCAGCGGCGCCGCGAGCGATGAGACCGCCGCCTTCCGGCTGCCGCGCATTGCCCGCGCCCTGCACAACCGCGACTTCCGCCTCTTCTGGATTGGCAACTTTCTCTCCAACATCGGCACCTGGATGCAAAACGTGGCCCTGGGCTGGCTGGTGCTGGACAAGACCAACTCGGCGTTCTGGCTGGGCGTGGTGGGGTTTGCGTCATCGGCGCCGATTCTGTTGTTCGCCTTGATCGGCGGCGTCATCGCCGACCACGTCAACAACCGCAAGCTGCTGATGATCACCCAGTCGGCCATGATGGCGTTTGCTTTTGCCATGGCGGCGCTGGCCTGGCTGAAAGTGATCAACGTGCTGGAGATTATCCTGCTCGCGCTGGGGACGGGCATTGCCATGTCATTGAACACGCCCAGCTACCAGGCGCTGGTCCCCCGGCTGGTGCCGCGTGAAGACCTCACCAACGCCATTGGCTTGAACTCCGCGCAGTTCAACATGTCGCGCGTTCTCGGGCCGACCCTCGGCGGCTTTGCTATGGCCCTGGTGGGCGCTGCGGGAAATTTCTTTCTCAACGGCCTGAGCTTTCTGGCCGTGCTGGTGGCCCTGTCACGCATGGATTATCCGGAGCGCCCGGCGCCGGCGGAAGGCCACTTGTGGGGCAAGCTGAAACAGGGGTTCGCCTACGTGTTCCGCCATCCTCACATGCAGCCCCTGGTGATCATGACGGCGATTGCCAGCCTGCTGGCGGTGCCCTACCTGACGTTTGTTCCGTACTTTGCCCGCGACGTCCTGCATCGCGGCGTCAGCGGCCTGGGCGTGCTGATGGCGTGTTCGGGCGCGGGATCATTTTTTGCCGCGGTCACCATCGCCCACATGGGGACCATGCGCCGCCGCGGCGTTTTTGTGCTGCGCTCCGGGATCGGCTTCTTTGCCGCCATCATCGTGTTTACCTTCTCGCACAACTTCTGGTTGTCCGCGCTGGTGCTCATGACGGC
>JBGPLR010000485.1:0-3171 GCA_041486545.1 Terriglobia bacterium | reverse complement strand
GGCAGACCGGACACACGTTGCTGTTCGGCTGAGCGCCGAATTGAGTAGAGCATCCGCAGAAAATCTTGGTCTGGGTAAGCAGCTGGACGTGGACCTCCAGCCCGATGACTGGCTCATACTTTGCCCGTACAGCGTCGGAGATTTGCGTTGTGCTACCCATAATGTGCTGTCCATAGGAAGAAGCTTGTTGGCGATTCGCGTGTTCAAGCCGCGAACCGCGGCGCCGCGTTGCGCTTAGTTATTTCGTGCCCGGATTCAAGTATTTGTCCAGCGGAATGTCAAAGTAAAACAGTTCCTGGTTGCCGGCCCGGATGCCGGAGATATAAACATGGGCATCCTCCTCAGGACGTTCAATGCCGGCCACATCAAAGAACAGGAAGCCGTTGTAGCTGGAATGCGGCGTCACCGGCACACTCACGAACACCGCGGACTCAACCTCTTCCCGCGCCTCAGCCTTGATGGGCTTGTTATCGCGAGGCAATGGGATGGGCAGGTTCACCTTGGGCTTGTTCCCGATCTTTTCCGGCCGGGCAATGCGGCGAAAGATGTCGTCCCGGGTCGCGGCCCGGATCTTGTCACGGCGATAGGTGACAAACTCAATCTTGACGCTATCCAGCATGAGAGGCCTGTCGCCATCGTTGGAGATGATCAAACGGATGGGCAGAAACCCGTAGTCCCTGTACTTGACGCTGAAAATCGCCGCTTTTTCGGCAGTGTCAAACGGATCAATGGCGATGGTTACCTTCTCGTCATCATGCGACTCGTGGGCGACGTAAGTCTTGGCGTGCGCCGCCGGCGGCGGGTTGAAGCCTTTGTCCCGGCACCAGACCAAGGCTGAGAGCATGAGTACCACGGCCGCTGTTCTTTTGGTTTTCACTGACCTGATTATCATGCAGAGATAGGCGGTTTCACAACTGCCGGCGGCAATTCCACCACGGCGGCGCGGAGACGCGGAGACGCGGAGGAAAACCACGGCGAAGGCAATCGTACGTCGCGCTTCGCCTGATCCACGTTTATCTGCGCCGATCCGCGGTAGATTCTTCTTAGCCGAAACGGCTCACACCACCGTGATCTTCTTCTGCAACTCCGCTGAGAACAGGCTCTTGGGGATCATGGCGTGCACGCCGCGAACAATGTCCACCACC
Source organism: Terriglobia bacterium (assembly GCA_041486545.1). GTDB lineage: Bacteria > Acidobacteriota > Terriglobia > Terriglobales > Acidobacteriaceae > Angelobacter. Next base: position 2,026 of record JBGPLR010000485.1, on the reverse strand, counting down.
TGGGTCACGCGGAAGCTGGCGGCGATGCTGCACAGCGCATAAGCATCCAGCTCCGTCAGGCTGGCCCGGGTGGCCAGAAACTTGATGGCGTTGCGCGCCGCCATCTGCATGGCCACGTTGAGGTCTTTGTCCAGCCCCAGGGCGATCCAGTGGGTGGGCGTTTCCGCAATGGGCCAGGCGTAGTTCTTCTGCTTGTGCAATACCACCTGGATCTGCATTTCCTGCATGCGCGTCTCCAGTGCGGTGAGAGAGATTTCGCCATCGCCCTGGACGGCGTGCGAATCGCCGGTAAAGATCAGCGCTCCCGGCTTCCATACCGGGATGAACATGGTGGAGCCTTCCCCCATTTCACTCAGGTCAACGTTGCCGCCGTGCGGGCCCGGAGGGACGGAGCTGGTTACGCCGGGGCTGAGCGGAGGATAGTAGCCGTCCGGCGGCGCCAGGCCGAGAGTGCCTTGGAAGGGACGGAGCGGCACGTGAATCCCAGGCAGAAACTGGGCCTTCATGGCCTTCAGATCCAGGTCCAGGTATTTGATTTGGCCTTGGGGGAAATCCGCGGCCAGCAGTCCGGTGCCAATCGCGCCCGGATTGTTGAACACCGCGCCCCAGGGAAACGGTTTGAACTTCTTGTAGCGGACTTCCAGTACGTCGCCCGGCTCAGCGTTGTTCACGTAAACCGGTCCGATGATGGAGTGCGGCCCTTTTCCCGGATTGCTCTTTCGCATCTCGGCCAGCTTGTCCACGGGGACGCCGGGTTGCATCTGGTTCATGAAGTGCGACCACGTGTTGGGAAAACTGACCATATCGCCGGAATCAATCTTTACGACGGGCGGCAGATTCGCGTCAAACACTCCGAGATGCACGGTCTGATCGTTGGATTCGACCACGTGGATTTTGCCGTCGTCCATTTTGGTGTCATGCTTGGCTTTGCCCTGAAGAGAAATCTCTGCCGCGGTTTCTTCCGGCCGGCCGGCGGCGTAGGCGAGTTTGCTAAACCAGGGCCCCACAGTCGCCAGCACGCCCATGAAGCTGCTGGCGCGCAGCAATTTGCGGCGAGCGCGGCCGCGCGCTCCGAGGTAGCCGTCCAGCGTCTCCTGGTCCATTTCGTCCATGTGCAGCAGCCGGTCGGACGAGCGCCGGGTGACGGCAGCGTCTTTGATGTCTTCGCGGAGCACGCCGGTGCCCAGTTCGTCGCCGCAACCGAAAAGGTTGCCGCAAGCGTGGTGATGCGTCTGCGGAGTTTCTTGCTCAGAATCATGTTGGTGGTCGTGAGGGTGCTGATGGTCGCTCATGGTTCTCCTTATCTCAGGCGGATTCAAACCGAACAAGCCATGCAAAGCGGGGCCGCCAAATCGCGCGAATTTTACTCCCAAACCGCAGCCTGGCAACAATAGATTTTCGTAATAGCGAGCAGAAGAAAAGCAGCAGGCACGCATCGCGCCAACGTGCGTTTTTGCCATAAACAACTACAATCAAGACCTGATGGCTTCCACCTTGCAGAACACGGGCGTGCTGAGCTTTGAAGCAGCGTGTGAAGCGGTGCTCCGCTATTGCCGCGACGTGCCGATTCCTTCGGCTGAGAAGTCGACGCTGCAGCAAGCCTTGGGACGCGTCCTGGCGGAAGCTGTACTGGCCGACCGCGATTTTCCTCCTTTCCACCGCTCCACGCGCGACGGATTCGCCGTGCGCTCGGCTGACCTTGGCCAGTTGCCGGCGACGCTGCGCGTCATCGGTCAGATCAAAGCTGGCGGCAGCTTTGACCGCAAGGTTTCATCTGGAGAAGCGGTGGAGATCATGACCGGCGCTGCCGTCCCCGAAGGTGCCGATGCCGTGGTGATGGTGGAGTACACCGCGCAAAATGATTCCAGCGGCAAGGTGGAAATTCAGCGCGCAGTTGCTGCCGGAGAAAACGTGGTGATGGCCGGGGCTGAAGCGCGCGCCGGCGACAAACTGCTGCCGGCCGGCATGCGCCTGGGACCGGCGCAGATCGCCATGGCCGCGGCCGTAGGCAAGGCGACGCTGCAAG
>JBGPLR010000484.1:0-3174 GCA_041486545.1 Terriglobia bacterium | reverse complement strand
CCCGCTCGGCCGGCCAGACCGAGACACACTGTCATTTTCTGAGACAGCTTAGTTCGCGATCACGGAACAACAAATCTCGAGTGGCGGAGCGGCGCAGTAACAACAGGCGCCGCAGGAACCCAGGTCTTCTCCCTACAAAACTGGGGCAGCCGAACAGAAGCGGCTAGTGGCTCGTTGGTCTTTGGTCAAGGATTTTCGCAAACCTGTTGATGGTGAACAAGTTACCTTGGTTTATACCCCCTCCACGACAAGAAAGAAAGGGGGACGCGGGGAAGCCGGGTTGCGGACGAAAGGATTCTCCAGGTATCCGTGCGCAGGCTGCTTCGGCGCAAGGCAGCTATTCGTAGTGCAGTGCAACCATGGGGTCCACCTTGGCGGCGCGCTGCGCGGGAATGTAGCTGGCCAGCAGTCCGACGGCGGCAAGAACCAGCGCGGTGACACCGTACGTCAGCGGCGAAGTCACTTTCACGCCGTAAAGCAGGTTGCCCAGTTCGGCCATCCAAATCCGCGCCAGCACAAACGCAATAACGAGTCCCACCGCCAGACCGATGGCCGTGGTCAGCGCGCTCTGGCGAATCACCATCATCAACACGTGCTGCGGCTGAGCGCCCAGAGCCAGACGGATGCCAAATTCGCGGACGCGCTGCCGGACGGAGTATCCGACGACGCCGTAAATTCCCACAGCGCACAGGAGCATGGCCACCGCGGCAAAGACTGCGAGCAAGCTGGCCTCAAAGCGCGCCGCCCACAGCGCCTGCGAGATCACTTCTCCAATCGGCCAGACGTTGGTCAGAGGCAAGTTGCGGTCCAGGGCCTGGACGTCCGCGCGCGCCGTGCTGAGCACCGCGCCGGGATCGCCTTTGGTGCGGAAGAACAGCGTCACCGCGGTGCTGGGATTCTGGATCAAGGACAGATACATGTAGGGCACCGGCTGCTCGCCCAGCGAGTTGTACTTGGAGTCGCGCACCACGCCGATGACCTGCGTCCAGCCGGTGTCTTTGAAATACTTGAAGCGCTTGCCGACGGGATCCTGGTTCGGCCAGAACTGCTTGGCGGCAGTTTCATTCACAATGGCCACGCGCGGGCTGTCTTCGCGATCGGAACTGTCAAACCCGCGCCCTTTGACCATGGGAATACCCATGGTTGGCAGGTAGTCCTGGGCCACCACGCCCATCTGGGTGAATTTGCCGTTCTGCCCGTTGTTGGTGTCTTCGCCTTCCACAAACGTGGTGCGGCCAAAGCCGCCAAGGAACAGCGGAACAATGTTGGCCAGCGTGGCGGACTTCACGCCTGGAGCATTTTGTACGCTCTCCAGAGCGCGACGCTGAAGTTCCTTGGCGCGCGCCGCATCGTAGTTCAGCGATCCGGCGTCAAAGCTGAGCATGCCCAGATTGCGCGTATCAAAGCCGGGGTCCAGCTCCTGGGCATGGCGCAGGCTCAGCAGGAACAGCCCGGCGCCCACCAAGGCGATCATGCAAATGGCCACCTGCACCACCACCAGCACGTCACGCAGCTTGAAGCGGCGGCCGCCGGTCAGCTCGCCGCCCGCGCGCTCTTTCAATTCGGAAACCAAATCAGGACGCGAGGCCTGCAAAGCGGGCGCCAGACCGAAAATGATTCCGGTGCCGATGGCCACCATAAAAGTGAAGAGCAGAACGTGCGTGTCCAACGATAAATCCAGGGCCCCAGCGGGCAACTGTGAGGGACGGAACTTCCACAGCAAGTTTCGTCCGACCACGGCCAGTCCCAGCCCCAGCGCGCCTCCGGCGGTGGCCAGCACCAGAGCTTCGGTGAGCAACTGCGCCATGATGCGGTTGCGCGACGCGCCCACGGCGGCGCGAATGGACATCTCACGCTTGCGTCCGGAAGCCCGCGCCAGCAGCAGGTTGGCGATGTTGAAACAGGCGATCAGCAGGACGATTCCCACCACGCCCATCAGGAGGGCGCCGGCCGCCTGGAAAAATCCTCTGAAATTGGGGTTCAGCGCCGATTCCAGCAACGGAATCGCGACGAAGGTGCGGCCTTTGTTGGCCAGAGGAAAATCGCGCTCCAGGTCCAGGGCAATGTTCTTCAGTTCGGCGCCCGCCTGTTGCACGGTTGCGCCCGGCTTCAAACGCCCCACGATGTTGAATCCGAGAAAGCGGCGCTCGTTGAAAAATACCTTGGCCAGCCCGGTGATGATGGGGTCATGCATGGACATGGGAATCCACATGTCCGGCCCGCCGATGGAGTTGGTTCCCTGAAAACCAGGGGCGGCGACGCCGATGATGGTGAAGCCCTGGCCGTTGAGCAGCACGCTCTGGCCGATGACATTGCGGTCGCCGCCAAACTTGCGCTGCCAGAATCCATGGTTCAACACAATTACCGGTCCGGCGCCGGGCTGGGCGTCTTCAGCGGGCAGGAACGTGCGGCCCAGCGCGGGCTTCACGCCCAGAACGTCAAAGTAATTGCCGGAAACCAGCAGGGCGAAATATTGGTCAGGCACGCCGTTGATGGTCATGCTCACGCCTGAGCCAGTGCTGAGGGTGACGCCGGAAAACGACTGCGCGCGGCCCTGAATGTCCTGCCCGTTGGGGAAGGACACGGGAAAATAGGTGATACCGCTGACGCCCAGATTTGCGTTGGTAAAGACCTCAGCCAGGGTCTCCGGCTTTTCCACCGGAATGGGATGAAAGAATACGGCGTTGACGGCGGTGAAAATGGCGGTGTTGGCCCCGATCCCGAGCGCCAGAGTCAGGATGGCGATGGCGTCAAATCCCGGCGCCTTGCGCATGGTCCGCAGGGCGTAGCGGACGTCCTGGGTCAGGTTGTTCATGGGGCCTCCAAAGGATGAGTGTACGCTCGAGGGCGATCTATGAAGAGACGGTGGAGAGAGAGGAGGGTTAGCAGGGGGCAGGGGGCAGATCGCCGTGAGCGCGCGTCATCGCCGACATCGCGCGAAATCGGAAGGGCATTCACCGCAGAGGACGCAGAGGGCGCAGAGGGCGCAGAGGAGATCGGTTTTTAAGAATGAATTTCCTCCGCGTCCTCTGCGTCCTCTGCGGTAAATTGCTTTCCTGTTTCATTGCTTTTCTGTTTCACTCCGCCGCCGCGGGCTGTTTCTCGGCTTCGAGCATGGCCTCGAGCAGCGTTTCGGGCTCCTGCGCGCCGGAAACGGCGAGCCGGTGGTTGAAT
>JBGPLR010000483.1:0-3180 GCA_041486545.1 Terriglobia bacterium | reverse complement strand
GCTCAGCGTGATTTCCGCGCTCCGGGCCAACAATATTTTCAGTGACGTAAGCGATGCGGCTCCGCCCCCCGCGGAAAAGGCGCCTGCAACCGAGCCCGCTGCCGAGCCGCCAGCCAAGCCCGCCACCGAATCCCCGGCCAGCGAAGTACAACGCCAGCTGATACTTTCAGCCACAATCACCGGCTTCAGCAAAGGCAGTAGCGGCGCACGTTTTATGACCTGGCCGCTACCGGTGGGGGTGAGTAAAGCCCGGGCCGTTTTTGTGCTGCGCGACGCACAGACCGGCCGGGAGGTCTTCCGGCTGGAAAAGGAAGCCAAGTTCCAGGCCGCTGCGAGCGGCGGGATCGCCACCAAAGAAGAGCAGTTGGCCCACGTCAAAGGCGGGCTGGTAGAGGCCCTCATCAAAGAGATTAAACGAAATCGCTGACAGACCGGCGGAGCAGCGAGGAGTTCCATGTCAAAGCCAATTGCGCGAATCCGGCTGCTCCTGGCGCTGTGCGCGGCCGTGCTGTGCTGGGGATGCCTTGTGGTCCCGCTTCGAGTGCCGACCAAGACCCGGACCCCTTCCGGCGAGCTGAAGCAGAAAGTTGACCCGAGTTTTATCAGCACGGGCGTAACCACGCGGGAAGAAGTAGCGCAAAAACTGGGATGGATTGACACCGGAGTGCGGGACGACCATTTCTTCTTCGGCCGCTGGGTGGAATCCACATGGGGCGTGGTCTGGGCCGCAGGTGGATACGGCGCCGGCGGCGCGGGTTGGAACCGGAATTGGAACGTCCACAATCTGCTGCTCGACTTTGACGAGAAGGGCGTGGTGCGGCAGATCACTTCTTTCCCTGATAAGCAGATCCTGGAAATGCTTGGGGCCCGGTCTCTGCCCGATGGAGACCACGCCAAAGACCAAGCCATCCCCACTGAAATCTCCGTTGAGTATAGGCGGGGGCCCAAGCAGTATCCTGGCGCCTTGTCCCTGGGGCATGATGCTTTCGTTTTTCTTGCGGACCGGCAAACGAAGCCCAAAGAAAGATACGACTTCACGACCGCCGCAGCCAATATCAGCCACCTCAGCCTGGGCGGGACCGTGAAGGAGCACCCGGAGAAAGTGGACGTGACTATCCATTTCACGGATAAGACTCCGGTGGGAAGAAAATTCAATGTGCGCGTGGGCATGCCCGGCGCAGCGGCCCTGGTCAAATACCTGCAGCAGAACGCTCACACACCTAACCGGTAAGCCCGATCAATACATATTGGGGCGCGACGTCAAAAGCGATCTTCGCGCCATTCTAACCGCCGCTGCCGAATCCCTTCACCAGCAGCACCACCGCGGTCGAGCCGGCTTTACGGTCTTTGGCGATTTCCTGGTAGTCGGGCGATTCGGCCCAAGCGCGGAAGGCTGCTTCGTCAGGAAATGAGAGCAGCACGACTTTCTCGCGGTCCCACGTGCCTTCAATGATCTGAGGATGCTCGTCGGCGGCGAGGACGCGTCCTTGGTAGCGGCTCATCACGCCCATGAAGCGCGCCTGGTAGCGGTCATAGACTGCACGGTCGGTGATGGTTAGCTGGGCAATGGCATAGACGGGCATCGCGCATCATCTTATCGCAGCGTGAGAGAAGAACGGCGCGCGAATCCCGGCGATCCGCCTACTCTGCTGACCCCGGCGCAACCTGCAAGCGGCCGTGCTCTTGTGACGCGCTGATTGGTTGGCCGCTTCGGCACAGCCAGTCATAGGACAGCCACAAACAGGCCGAGAAAACCAAGGCAAAGAATACCCATCCGGCGCCGAAGTGCAGACGAAGGATCAGGTCGGGCGAGAGCCGGTTGCCGAGAACCACCAGCAGCACGATGCGGACCACGTTCGAGAGCAGCGCGATCGCCAGACCAAGACTGTAGCCAACAAGAGCACGGCGGCGGTTGAGCCTTGTCCAGTCCACGACCAGTACCATCGCAAACAGTATCTGAAACAGCTTGATGGCTTGCAGGCCGCTGCAGCCGAAGAGAATCGTTACGTCCAGGCCGGGGCCGAGCAGAGTAGGCGACGCGTCCGGCACGTATTGCAGGAAAGCAACAAACGGGCGCGAGAGAAAGTACACCGCGTGTCCCAGCACCTGGGAATATTGCGGCCACGCCGCCATGAAGGCGCGATGCGGATAGAACGTAAGCAACGCCAGCAAAGCCGCCAGACATTCAAAGCGATACACGCGAGCAGAGCGCAACCATGCCGGCCACGGCAGCAAAACCAGCGGAGGCAGCAGGACGCAATAGCGTGCACCGGCAAAAACAAATCCTGGCGATGCGGCGGCCGAGTTGGGCAGGAACCATATCCCCAGGAAGACCGCGGCTTCGAGAAGCAAAAATAGAACCAGCCGCCAGCGGTTGATGATGGAAGCCGGTGGAGGAGCTGGCGCGTCTTCGATAGGTCCAACACGGATAGGTGCAACACGCACGGGCGCGATTGGGATCGGCCCGCTGCGCAGCCGCTGGACAAGCAGCGCCAGCAGAAATGCGCAGGCCAGCAGAGGGGTTACGTTGCTCAACCCGGGGACAACCATGTAAGCAAGGCAAAGCGCAGCCAGGGTAAGGGCAATCGCGAATGGAAACGGCTCGGCCCGGAGCCACGCAACGAGAGCAGTGGCCGGGCGCTCCCTCGAGTCCCGTCGAGCTGCCAGCCCCGAGGGTGAAGAGTTCGGATGCATCAGTATGTTCTTGTTCCCAGCGCAGGAAAATTACTGGCGGCGACGACGCAGCAGGTAAACGCCCGCGCCCGTGATCGAGGCGGCAATCAGCCCAATCGCGCCCATTTCCACGGCGCTGGTCTTGGGTGGACCATCATTTTCGTGGCCCCTGTCCGCCCAGACCCGGGGTGTGACCAGCAATAACGCAAAAACAAAGAGAACAGCAAGACCAAACCTTTTCATGGTGGTGCTCCTTGGGCAGAAGTAAGGGCAATTGTGCATCCAAAGGCCGGATTTGCGGCGTTCCTGTGAGAATCGCAATTTAGTACAGCTTTTTCAATCTGTTATCGGCGACGTTGGCTTAGTGATTGAGCGGGCTTCATGGCCTGATGATGCAATCTTTTGCATACTCCGCGGAGCGGGGTTTCCAATGGTTAGGGATCTCTCACTTTTGCGGCGCTCCGGCGCCGAACTGCGATTCATCGCTTCGCGACATTTTTCCGCGCG
>JBGPLR010000482.1:0-3197 GCA_041486545.1 Terriglobia bacterium | reverse complement strand
GGCCCGCACCTCCCAGAAGAAGAAAGGCCGGTGCGAAAGTGGAATGCAGTCCTGTGCAAAGCAGTCATCATCAATCGGCCGCCCAGCATAAATGTGGCATTTCGCGCCTGCCGCCCTGAGGCCGCCCAAGAAACCGCGCACGTGGCTCATGGCTCCGCCGACGTTGAAACGAGACATGGGATAGGGATAGAGATATGCAATGCCCGACTCGGGCGTGGCATCCGCCACAGCGACGGGTGTATGGTGTTGCCGCAAACGGGTCTTAATCAAGACGAAACCGAAGAATAAGATGAAAGCGTCAAAGAGGAGCGCCAGAGCGGAGACTGGCGCCAACTGCAGCCAGCTCCACCAGCGGTATTCTTTTTTGTTCCCGGCCTCATCGAGCAGCACGGTTAGTGAACAACGATGCAACACGCCGACCCACGCAAGTAGCAGTGGAGTATTTATGTCATCCAGCGATCGAAAATAGAAGACGACTGCTTTTCCTCGCAATTGCTGCAATTTGTGCAATCGCGCTCCGAAACCTACTTCGCGGAGCGCTCTCTTTTCCACTATCGTGATCTCGTGGCCTGGGTAGGTTGCCTTGCCGGCGTCGAGGGCTTTCGCAGGATCGTCATTCCACGGCACGATGAAGATACATCCTTCTCTCATGATTGATATCTGGCCTTGTTCCTTTCCGTCACAAGATCCGCGTTGCCCGAATCTTCCAGCTGCACCTATATCCCCGCTTTGGCCGCAGCCAGCCCTGATGTGTGCCCGTCGTTTGCTTGAACAGCTCCTTCCGTGATCGCATACTTATAGATGACGGCGAGACAAAACAAAAACCAAAGGTTAAGATCAGAATAATAGGCGCTGGCCAAGGCTAGGCCGCTGATCCAGTAACTCAGAAAAATGTACAAGAAGAAAGTCCAGGCCAGCTTCCCGCTCTTCTTTTTTAATCGCCGCAGCTTCCAAAAGGCGAAGACGAGGAAGCACTGGCTGAGGCAGAAGGGCACGAAGCCGGCCAAACCGGTCTCAGCCAGCACAGCCCCCAGGTTGCTGTGAGGAGCTTCCGGCGCTCCGACACCCTCGTAGGACGCGGTGAAGGCTGGCTTACTGGCGGCTACATCAGCAAAATTCCACATCCCCACACCCAGGATGGGCGCGTCAAGAAAGATCCGAAAATTCTGCTTTTGCTGGGCAATACGGGCGTAGATGTTACCGGGGGACGATATCCTTTCCTCAAACAACTCCGGGACGGCGAACATCACCACTAGAATGGTCACGCCGATCGCAGAAAGCGCACCAATTCGCGCCGCCTTCTGTCGCCAGCTCAACTGACGGAACATGTCCATGATGAAGATCACGGTAATTGTGATGAAGATGGAACGGAACAGCGGCATCATTGCCTGCAGCAGTGCCCCGGCTACGCCCAAAGCATTCAGGACCCTCTGCCAGCGTGGGAGTGGGTTCCCCAGCGCCTGGCGCAGAAAGCCAAGCAGGCAGAAGGTCGCCAGTCCGATCAGTCCGAACGAATTGTTAGATGAGAAAGGGCCGTTCACGCGCAAAACCGTGACGCCTCCGTTACCGGCAAGATATTCGCCGGCCCCGGGGATGGGCAGGAGGTCGATTCCCAGTGCCATCTCCGCGGCACCGATGGCGGCACAATAAACGGCCACAACACAGATAATGGCATGTAGTGACCGCAAATAACGGCGCACGGGGAAACAAGCGACTACATACCAGCCCAATAACCCGGGGAAGAGCAACGCCTCAAGGCACCACGCCACACGGCCAAAGACACGCGTCACGCTAACGAGGGACAGCAAAGCGGCAGCCAGAAACGCAGCCCATGCCCATGCGCTGCGGCGCAAACTGTCTGGGATACGGGTGACCCGGTCTCGGGGACAAAACAAGATTGCCGCTGCCAGCAGTAAGACAACCACCCGATTAAAAGTGATAATCGCCTGGGTTCGTGGAAACAGCAGAAAATAATATCCAAGCGGAAAGATTCCGGCCCACAGAAGCATGACCGGCTCTGCGTTTCCGTCGAGCACCTTGAACACGAGATACAGAAGGGGCGGGAGTGCCAGGAAGGCGCAGAGAGCGATGACTAGGAGAGGCATCGTCTTAAACGACAGAAGAAACAGTACTGCGAGGAAAGCAAACGCGATCCACTGGTGTCGCGCAAGCGGCCGGCCGAGGAGCGAGGCTGTGTTCTCAGAAATCATTGTATTCTCACAACGCTCCCGGCAGTCGTACGCGACGGAGGGGCCGGCTCTGCGGCGTCAGCCGAGGGCGTCATGGTGCCGGATCGAACTCAGAACACAGGACGGACAAAAGTGTACGCCTTCAATCCTGGAGGCGCAACATCGAGCGTCCAGCCGTCGGAGGTCCTGGTGGACTTCGAAAACAAGGTTTGGTCGATGGGAGTGATGGTAATAGCGCTGCCCCACATCGTGGCCTGCAACTGCTGCGAGGGGTCCGTAAACTCAAAGACGTAAATCCCGGCCACTCCGCTGGCGCCCTGGATAGAGATTTCCTGGAGAAACTGCAAAGGCGAATGCTGCATGATGGGGCCAGGGACGAGAGGATAAACGTTGAGGTACAAGGTCAGACCATCCATGTAGAAATTCCGGAAGACGCTGTCGCCAAGGCTTGTGACGTATTGAATATGTATGCCCGTAAAATTGTTGGCTACCACCAGCGCCTGAATGTCTTCGACCGACTGGCCGTTCGGGACTGCTGGATCAAAGAAGAGGATGCCGAAAGTGGCATCGGCGACCGACCACCGCACGAGGAAGGGATCGTAGTACTCGAGGGTCGTGTGGGCCTCAAAGCTGGTGCCGGTAAGAGTAATGTTGCGAATGCGGGACAGTATCCCGATCTGCCGCAACTGGTCCTGCAAAACTGCGGACAAGTGAGCGCAGTTGGCAAGGGTATCTCCCCGCTGCTTTAGCAGAGTATCGAGCGGCGTCCCCGGAACGGGAATGTTGGTGAGAGGGTCGGCCATAGCCCGCACGGCCGCGGTGGTCTGCTGGACATTGGAATAGAACGTTGACCTGAGCTGGTCCACGTTGGGCGTGGACGCCTGGTCAAGCGTACTAAAAGTCGAATTAGTGGAAAGCCAGATGTTCGACTTCAGCGTGTACAGGGTGGCGTAATACGTCTTGCCGAAATCCAAGCCAAGTGCTTGTACCGACGTTCCCCGAACCTGC
>JBGPLR010000481.1:0-3200 GCA_041486545.1 Terriglobia bacterium | reverse complement strand
GTGGTGCCGCGATCTGCCTCGTCCGGCGTACCAGAAGCTGGAGCGCGTAAAAGTCTCCGACGCGTGGTTTGAGGTGTATCGCGTACAGCCCGGCGTGTTCGCTATCTACGAGCCGCACCAGTCGGAAGAAGTGATCTCGTATCTCATTCTGGGGGAGAAGCGCGCCGTTTTGTTTGACACCGGCATGGGGATCAGCGACATCAAGCGAGTCACCGCGGAACTTACGCCGCTGCCGGTGAGCGTGGTGAACTCGCACACACACAATGACCACGTGGGCGGCAACTGGCTCTTCAGCGATGTGAACGGTATGGACACCGACTTCACCCGCGCCAGCGCCAAAGGCTCTCGGGACGACGCGCAGGCGGAAATCGCGCCGGGTGAGATCTGCGGCGCGCTTCCTTCTGGTTTTGATGCCGCGGCCTACGCGACAAAGGCGTTTCACATCACCCATTGGCTGCACGACGGCGACAAGATTGATCTGGGAGGACGAGTGCTGCAGGTCGTGGCCACGCCCGGACACACGCCGGACGCCATTTCGTTGTTGGACGAAAAAAACGGCCTGCTGTTCACCGGTGATACCTATTATCCTGGGCCGATTTTTCTTTATCGGCCGGAGACAGACCTGGACGCGTACGAGGCTTCCATCAAGAAAATGATCGCGCTCGCGCCTAAACTGAAATTGCTGCTGCCCGCGCACAATGTTCCCGTGGCCTCGCCCGCGGACCTGAGCCGAGTATTGACGGCGTTTCGCGAAGTGCGCGCCGGGAAAGTGAAGTCATCGCCGCATGGCGACAAGAAAGAGTTCAAGTTTGAAGGATTTTCGTTCCTGATGCGGTAAGGTGTGCGCTGCCAGGCGTATGCAGGTGCTAGAGAACTGCGTAAAAACTGCTTCCTCCTTTTCGAGAACCTTGCGTTTTGCAAAATTACTCAACGAACGTCGGAGCACAAGGTCCCTCCGACCTACTCGCGCGCTGATGATCACCCCAGCAAGCCAACACCGGGCTTGCCGGGGACCCCGATGCAAAAACGCGCGCTCGCTTTACGGCTCGTCGGGATGATGGCTCTTCAGGGGGCATCTACTGCTGCATCTCCCCATTGGAAAAGCCTTTGATACCTTGTAGTCTTGCCTCGGGAGACCCATGATGAAACTGACGCCCAATTCCGCCAAGCGCTTTGCTGTTTCGCTGTTTGCATTCGCACTCTTCTGTTCATTTCTGCCGCAGCGCGCAACAGCCGCGGACACGCGCTTCAAAATCACTCTACCGGCAGCGCAGAAGCCGGTCACAGGAAGAGTGTTTGTGATCGTCTCCCGCATTGACAATCCTGAGCCGCGTTTGCAAGTGGGGTCCTGGCGATCGCGCGCGGAGCTTCTTGGCCGCGACGCCGACCTGGGCCCCGGACAGTTCGCGACCATGGACGCGCTCACCGTGGGGTTCCCTCTGAAGTCCGTGCGCGAGCTTCCCGCTGGCGACTACTACGTGCAGGCGTTGTTCAACGTGTACACGCGCTTTCAGCGTTCTGACGGTTACAACATCTTCGCCCACATGGACCAGTGGGAAGGCCAGCAGTTCAACAAGTCTGCGGGGAACCTTTACAGTGACGTGCGGCGCTTTCATCTTGATCCGCTCAGCGGCTATGAAATTCAGCTCTCGCTCAACCACGCCATTGCCGCCGAGTCCATGCCCGCGGACACGCAGTACGTGAAGCACTTGAAGATCCAGAGCAAGCTGCTTACGCAGTTCTGGGGGCAGCCGATTTACCTGGGCGCCACCGTGCTGTTGCCGGAAGGCTATGACGCGCATCCCAGCGCGCACTATCCCGTGCTGTACGAGCAGGGGCATTTCAACCTGCGTCCGCCGCTGGGTTTCAGCACGGAGCCGCCGCCGGCCAACGCGCCGGTGCGGGAAAACCGCCTGTCCGGCATGGAGCTTTATGAGCGATGGAAGGGCGCCAATTTTCCCCGCATGATCGCCGTGACCTTCCAGCATCCCACGGTGTATTTTGACGATTCGTACGCGGTGAACTCAGCCAACATCGGCCCGTACGGCGACGCCATCATGAATGAGCTGATTCCCTACGTGGAGGAACATTTCCGCATCATTCGTCAGCCGTACGCGCGGGTGCTTACCGGCGGCTCCACCGGCGGATGGGAGTCCCTGGCGCTGCAGGTCTACCATCCGGAATTTTTCGGGGGCACATGGACCGGCTATCCTGACCCGGTGGATTTCACGCGCTACGGAATTGTTGACGCCTATAACGACGTCAACGCGTTCCTGGCCCCGGGCTATGACGCGCCGGTGCCGGAGCGTCCCATGGAGCGCACGCCGGAAGGCCAGACCGACGTTACCATCCGGCAGATGAGCCAACTTGAAGACGTGCTCGGCAGCCACGGCCGCAGCGGCGAACAGTTTGAAGCCTGGGAAGCCGTGTACGGTCCGATTGGAGCGGACGGCTACCCCAAGCCGCTGTGGGACAAACAGACGGGCAAGATTGACACGCAAGTCGCGCTCTACATGCGCGACCATGGCTATGATCTGCGCTATTACCTGGAACAGAACTGGGCCACGATCGGGCCCAAGCTGGTGGGCAAGATCCACGTCTTCTGCGGTGACATGGACCATTTCTACCTGAACCTGTCAGTCTATCGCCTGGAAGCATTTCTCAAGACCACCACCAATCCCGCGTACGGGGGATCATTCGAGTATGGGCGTCCCATGAAAGGCCATGGCTGGACTCCGCTCAACCAGGCGGAAATGCTGCGGGTGATGGCCAACCATATCTCGAGCAAGGCGCCCGCCGGCGCTGACAATTCGTGGAAGTACTAAGAAGAGCAAATACCAATTGGCAACTAGCAATTAGCAAACCCGGAACAAGCTGCGGTCTCATCAAATTGAGAAGGGCGCTAGGGCTTAGCCGAAGCAAAGAGCAATCCGCTTCATCTCACCCGCAAAAATCTTGCTAACAACACGGTGCTTCTATAGTCTGAAGCTCATAAGAGATTAGTTCGGATCGGAGGGACTTGTGCCTGGGCCAAAAGCACGGCTTGCCTTCGCGACTATGGTCGTTCTAAGTGCCGTCGTCATGGCACAAGACCAACCTGCCAACCGCACCAGCAATGAACCGCAGCAAAGCGATAATGCGCCGCAGTCTCGCTTCGAACTTTTCGGCGGCTACTCCTTTGAGCACATTGCGCCATGCGG
>JBGPLR010000480.1:0-3203 GCA_041486545.1 Terriglobia bacterium | reverse complement strand
GTTTGCGCAGGCTTCCATTCTGGACCTCTACGATCCCGACCGCACCATCGGCATCACCTACAAGGGCGAACCGCGTCCTTGGGCGGAATTCCTTGGGCAAGCGCGCGGCGTGGTGCAGTTCCACAAGACCAACAAAGGCGCCGGGCTGCGATTCCTGACGGGCGCAACGTCTTCGCCGACGCTGGGCTCGCAGATGAAGGCCATCCAGCAGATTTTCCCGGAGTCCAAGTGGCACCGCTGGGAGCCGCTGCATCGTGATACAGCGCGGGCCGGAAGCAAACTGGCGTTCGGCGCGAACTACGATGCGGTGTACAAGTTCGATGGCGCCGACGTAGTGGTCTCTCTCGATGGAGACTTCCTCTCCGGCTCCTGGTTCCCGGGCTTTGTGCGCTACGCGCGCGACTTCATGGCCCGCCGCAAAGATCCGGCCAAAGGCATGAACCGGTTGTACGTGGCGGAAAGCTCGCCCACCACCACCGGGGCCAAGGCGGACGACAAGATCGTGGCGCGGCACATCGAGATTGACAAGATTGCCCGCGCGTTGGCGGCGAAGCTCGGCGTCCCGGGCGCGTCTGCCGAGCACCTTGAAGGCGATCACCAGAAGTGGGTGGATGCCGCTGCCACCGACCTGACGCAGCACAAAGGCAAGAGCCTGGTGGTGCCGGGAGTGTTCCAGAGCGATGCGGTCAACGCCATCGCCCACGCCATCAACGCGCATCTGGGCAACGCCGGGCAGACGGTCACTTACATTGATCCGGTGGAGATTGATCCGGTGGACAACGCGCAATCCATCCGCGAACTGGCTGACGACATGAGGGCCGGCAAAGTGGAAACGCTGGTCATCATGGGCAGCAACCCGGTGTACCACGCTCCGGCCGACGTGGATTTTGAAAAGGCGCTGGCTGCGCTGGCGGAAAAAGGCAAGACGGTCATCCATCTTTCGAACTACAAGAACGAGACCAGCGACTACGCGACCTGGGAAGTGCCGGAGACGCACTACCTGGAAGCCTGGAGCGATGGCCGGGCCTACGACGGCACGGCGACCATCATCCAGCCCATGATCGCTCCGCTGTATGACGGCAAGAGCGCGCACGAGATTGCCGCAATCTTTACTGACCAGCCGGGCACGTCGGGCTACGATCTGGTGCGGTCCTACTGGCGTTCGCAGCACTCGGGGGACGAGTTTGAGGCTTGGTGGCGGCGCTCCGTCCATGACGGTTACATCAGCGGCAGCGCTTTCCCGGCAAAGCAGGTATCGGCCAAGCTGGGCGCGTTGTCCGCGGCTGCCGAAGCCAGCGGGATTGAAGTGATCTTCCGTCCTGATCCCACCATTTACGATGGCAGCTTCGCCAACAACGGATGGTTGCAGGAGACTCCCAAGCCGCTGTCCCGCACCACATGGGACAACGTGGCGTTGATGAGCCCGGCCATGGCGAAGCGGATGGGCTTCCTGCAGATGGAAGGCGAAGAGGTAGGCCAATCCGACGTTGATGAGCACGTGAACAAGGACCACCAGTCGGACGCGCTGGACGTGATTGAAATCACCGTGAACGGCCGCCAGATTAAAGCTCCGGCATGGACGCAGCCCGGCCATCCCGACAATTCGATCACCTTGTTCTTCGGCTACGGCAGGAAAAAAGCCGGACGCGTGGCCATGGACTCCGATAAGAACTCTGACAAGCCTGATCCGCGCGGCTATGACGCTTATTCCGTCCGCACCGCAGCGGCTGCGTACGTAAGCACCGGTGCTCAGGTAGTGGAGCTGGATCCTAAAGAGACATGGAACGTGGCGGTAACGCAAGGCCACTTCACCATGGACAATCGCGAGCCGGTCAAGGCGGCCACGCTGGCGAAATTCCAGAAGGACCCCGGGTTCGCCCGCGAAGGCGAGCCGGCTCCCACAAAAAACGAAACGCTCTATCCCGACTTCCGCGACATCGACTGGTACAAGAAGTATGCCTGGGGCATGGCCATTGATTTGAATTCGTGTATCGGCTGCCAGGCGTGTTCGGTGGCGTGTTACGCAGAGAACAACATTTCCATCGTGGGCAAGGAGCAGGTGCAGCGCGGGCGCGAAATGATGTGGATTCGCATTGACACCTACTACGAAGGCGATGCGGCCAATCCCAACGTTTACTTCCAGCCTTTGACCTGCATGCAGTGCGAGAACGCGCCGTGCGAGCCGGTATGTCCGGTGGGCGCCACGGTGCACAGCACTGAGGGCCTGAATGACATGGTTTACAACCGCTGCGTCGGCACGCGGTACTGCTCCAACAACTGCCCGTACAAAGTGCGGCGCTTTAACTTCCTGCTGTTCGCGGACTTTGATTCGCCCAGCCGCAAGTTGGGACGCAATCCGGACGTGACCGTGCGCAGCCGCGGCGTGATGGAGAAATGCACGTATTGCGTGCAGCGCATCAATGCCGCGCGCATCAACGCGGAGAAACAGGACCGCGCCATTCGCGATGGCGAGATCCAGACCGCATGCCAGCAGGCGTGTCCCACGCAGGCCATTGTGTTCGGCAATATTGCCGATCCCAACAGCCGCGTTTCCAAAATGAAAGCACAGGAGCGCGATTACGCGCTGCTGGCGGAGCTGAATACGCGTCCGCGCACCACCTATATTGCCGCGGTGAGCAACCCGAACCCGGAACTTGAGAAGGCGGAAAAGAAGGCATAGCGAATGGCCCTGAATGACCAAGTAGATCAACTACCGCCGAAAGGCGTACGGCCGCCGATCATCGGCCCCGGCCAGACGCTGGGCACGGTCACGGACCGGATTGCCGGCATTGTGCTCACCAAGCACACGCCAATCTTCTGGTTCGCCATTGTCGCCGTCTCCGTGGCCATTTTTGGCATGTTCAATACGGCCGTCGGCTACCTGCTCATGCGCGGCACCGGCATCTGGGGCATCAACATTCCGGTGGGCTGGGGATTCGCCATCGTCAACTTTGTATGGTGGATCGGTATTGGCCATGCCGGAACTTTGATTTCCGCGATTCTCCTGCTGTTCAAGCAGAGCTGGCGTACTTCGATCAACCGCTTTGCCGAAGCCATGACCATCTTTGCCGTGATGCAGGCCGGCTTGTTCCCGCTGGTGCATACCGGACGCCCGTGGCTGGCGGCTTACTGGCTGTTCCCGATTCCCAACACCATGGGCGTGTGGCCGCAGTTCCGCAGCCCGTTGATGTGGGATGTGTTCG
>JBGPLR010000479.1:0-3219 GCA_041486545.1 Terriglobia bacterium | reverse complement strand
CGGAAGGAAGCTCGCCGCCAGCCCCACCAGCGCCAACAGAGCGATCACGCTGAGCAACGTGGTGGGATCGCCGGGCTTGACGCCATAGAGCAGAGTCGTCAGCAGGCGCGTCACACCGAAGGAAATGGCTACGCCCGCCACCGCTCCCAACGCTGCCACGACAACGGCCTGTCCGATCACCAGCCGAATCACATTTCCAGCTTGCGCGCCGATGGCCATGCGGATGCCGATTTCGCGCGTCCGCCGCGTGACTTCATAGGAAAGCAGCCCGTACAGCCCCATGCACGCCAGCACCAGCGCCAGGAGTCCAAAGAAGCTGGAGAGCTGGGCCACCATGCGGTCTTGCGACAACTGTTGGTCGATTTGCCCCTTCTGGGTTTCAATGCGGACCATGGCCAGGTTGCTGTCAACGCGGGTCACGGTGCTGCGGACGGTTGGAATCAGCGACGTGGGGTCAGCCGCCGTGCGCAGTTCGAAAAAGGCCTCTCCGTCAGAGACCGCCTGATAGATGGTGGGATTGATGTTGTTGCGCAGGCTGTTGTACTTGGCGTCGCCCACCACGCCAACAATCTGGTAGCCGGGAAACGCCGGCCACGGCGCTTCAGCCGGCGAATCTCCAAAGAGCTGGCCTAACGGGTTCTGGTTGGAAAAGTATGTCCGCACAAACGCCTGGTTCACCACCACGGTGGCAGGAGCTTTGGCGGGCTCGAAGGGTGACGTCAGGGCCGCAGCAGCAAAATCCTCGGGGGAAAGATCACGGCCAGCCTGCATGGGAAGGCGCAGAGTAGCAAAGAAGTTTGGGCCTATCTCCAAAACATCGGCGTTGACCTGGTCTTTGGAGTCAATGGGCGTGCCTGGCCGGTGGAACATGGTCTGCATCTGGCCGCCTGACAACAGCGGCACCCAGGAGTAACTCACTGATTTCACGCCAGGCAGCGCCGTAAACTGATCCTGCAAGTCGCGGTACAGATGAGCTACCTGCGGCCCTTTATAGCCTGCCAGTCTTGGATTAAGTCCAAAGAGCAAAAGATTGTTGGCATCAAATCCGGGATCAACGCTCTTGAGATTGTTGAGAGTACGCACCAGCAAACCGGCGGTCGCCAGCACCAGCACAGCCAGCGCAACTTGCGTGGCCACCAGGAGATTGCCCATGTTGAAGCGGCGCCTCCGCGACCCTGTTGCTCCCGACCCATCAGCCGCTTTGAGTGACGGCGTCAGGTCCACACGCAGTCCGCGAAACGCCGGCGCCATGCCAAAGACCACGCCCGTAAGAACGGACAAGCCGGCTGTGAACGCCAGTACACGCCAGTCAAGATGGGGTGAAAACGTGGGAGCCGTCGTTCGCCCGGAGAAGAGAAGCGCCATAAGCACACGCGCGCCCCACACGGCCATCAGCAAGCCCAGAGCGCCGCCCAGAAGGGAGAGAGTCAGGCTTTCCACCAGAAGCTGCCCCAGCAGCCTGATCCGCTTGGCTCCCAGCGCCAGGCGGACGGCAATTTCACGTTCGCGGCTGGCCGCACGGGCCAGCAGCAGCCCGGCGACGTTGGCGCAAGCGATCAGCAAAATGACGCCGACGCAGAGCATCAGCACATACACCGGGCGCAAAACCTGGTCATAACTGCCACGCAGTTCTTTCTGCGCCGCCATGAGCCTGAGATGTGGATCGTCCTCCGCTTTAAAGAATGGTTTGTCCCCCTGCAAGGTTGCGTTGCGAAACACAACATTGGCCGCTGCTTCCGCTTGGGAAACCGGAGTCCCCGGCTTGACCCGCCCGACGATGGTGTACCCGAAAAAGCCCATCTCCTTTTGAATGGGCAACCAGCGCGCACTGATGCTCTTTTGCTGTGAGAGCGGGACCCAGAGATCAAATTGGCTGGCCAGCGCCAAAGATGTGAAGCCTGGCTCGGCCACGCCGACGATGGTGAATGGCTTATTGTTCAGGCGAACCGTTTTGCCGACCACCGAACGCGAACCGCCAAAATCGCTCTGCCAGAATTTGCAGTTGAGCACTGCAGCCGGAGGCGCTTCTGCTTGGTCATCTGCCGCGGACAACAGCCGGCCGGCCGCGGGCATCACTCCCAGCGTTTCAAAGTACCCGCCGGAGACAAACTGGCCTTGGACTCGCTTGGCGGGGCCGTTGCCGCCCAGATCTATTTGGCCGAACCCGGTGGAGGCCGCCAGGCTGGAAAACATGCCCGTCTGCGACTGGATTTCCTTGAGCAAAGGCAAGGGCAATGAACATCCAGAACGGCGCGCTTTGTCATGGCTGGCATCGCAGTCGCCGAAACTCATCATGCCTTGGGTGGTGGGTTGCTTGTGTGCCTCCCATTTCAGGACCACCAGACCCTGGGGATCGCGCACCGGCAGCGAGCGGAACAACACGGCGTCAATCACGCTGAAGATGGCCGTATTCATCCCGATGCCCAGCGCCAGCGTGACTACGGCCACGGACGTAAATGCCGGACTCTTGCGCAGAATGCGGAACGCATAGCGGGCGTCTTGCACCATCATGTCCAAGAAACGGGTCCAACGCACGTCGCGGACGGCTTCGCGCGTCTGCTGCACGCCGCCGAATTCGATCAGCGCCTGCCGCCGCGCTTCTTCCGCCGTCATGCCGGCCGCAAGATTCACGGCGATCTGCTGCTCCAGGTGAAAGCGCATCTCGTCGTTCAGGTCGTTTTCCAGCTTTCGTTTTCTAAACAGCGCGCTCAAGCTCTTTAGCAGATGCATTCCCGTACGCTCCTGTCAGCCTTCAGCCTTGTTCGAGCACCAGCGCAATCGCCGCCGAAAGCCGCTGCCACTCGCCCAGTTCCTTTTCCAGCTGCTTCACGCCCGCTTTGGTCAGGGAATAAAACTTGGCCCGGCGATTGTTGTCAGACGTGCTCCACTCGGACCCGATCCAGCCCTTCTGCTCCAGCCGCGCCAGCGCCGGATACAGCGAGCCCTGTCCCACCTGGAGCGCTTCTTGCGAAACCTGCTGTATGCGCTGCGCGATTCCCCAACCATGCATCGCGCCCAGGGCCAGTGTTTTCAAAATCAGTAGGTCCAGCGTTCCTTGCATGATGTCCATCTGTTGCGCCATGGCGAGTGCTCCCCTCGAATGCCGACAAGAGAGTAGACCGCTCTTGTTGTCGAATGTCAACAAGAGGCGGCTTTTTTTCAGGTTCTGTCCCGGACGAAATACCAAAGCGCTTGAGGTGCCCGCTGCCCGACACTCTT
>JBGPLR010000478.1:0-3222 GCA_041486545.1 Terriglobia bacterium | reverse complement strand
GTTCCCTCGCTCCGCTCGGGACAAGACGCGTTTGACCTCCGCATTCCGCTTCATTTACTCTCCGGCGTTAACGCTTTTAGCAGGAGTGCCCATGTCCAAGTCTTCCATTGGCCGCCGTGAGTTTGCTTTTGGCGCGGCCGCCGTCGCTACCGCCGCTTTCATCGGTCCCGCTGACGCGCTGGCCCAAAGTGAACTGCAGCTGCAACAGCCGCAGGCCGCCACGCCGCTGCAACAGCAAATCCAGTCGGCCATGGCCAAGCTTTCTCCTCAGGCCCAGGCCGAAGTGGAGATGAAGGTCGCCAGCATCTTCCGCAAATATGGCGACAAGCTCAGCGACGAGCAAAAGGCCGACATCCGTCGCATCATGGCTGAGGGCCAGGAGGGCCTGGAAAAAATGCGCGCCTACGTCCTGGAAAACGACGATCAGCCGGCCACGGTGTTCCATCCCTATCGTCAGGCAGGCCATCATCGGGAAGGCCATCGCCGCGCCGCCTCTCATCGGGCAGGCCATACCGCGGAAGGGAAGCGCTAATGTTCAGCGAAGACATCCTCTTTCTTCCCGTCACCGAACTGGCCCGGCGCATCCGCGCGCGCAAACTCTCGCCGGTGGAACTCACCGAAGGCTACTTGGAGCGAAGCCGCAAGATTGGTCCCAAGCTGAACGCTTATGCCACGCTCACGCCCGATCTTGCTTTGCAACAAGCGCGCGCCGCCGAGAAAGAAATTGCCGCGGGCAAATATCGCGGTCCGCTGCACGGCATTCCTTACGCGGCAAAAGACCTGCTCGCGGTGAAGGGCTATCCCACCACGTGGGGAGCGCGCCCACTGATGGAGCAGAAGTTTGATCACGATGCCACCGTTATCCGCAAGCTCCACGCTGCCGGAGCGGT
This sequence comes from Terriglobia bacterium, assembly GCA_041486545.1. Classification (GTDB taxonomy): domain Bacteria; phylum Acidobacteriota; class Terriglobia; order Terriglobales; family Acidobacteriaceae; genus Angelobacter. The sequence goes on along the minus strand of JBGPLR010000478.1, from coordinate 2,332 downwards.
CTTGTTGGGAAAAGCGGCGATGATCGAACTCGCGGGCGGCATGGGATATCGCTTCGCGTCGGCGTCGGCCACGGGCGCAGCCAGGAATCCCTGGAACACTGACCACTGGACCTGCGGCTCATCGAGCGGCTCCGGCGCCATCATGGCCGCGGGCCTTGCGGCGTTTGCTCTGGGAACGGAAACCTGGGGTTCCATTATTTGTCCTTCAGGATTCTGCGGCGTCACCGGGCTGCGTCCCACGTTTGGGCGCGTGAGCCGCGCCGGCGCCATGGCGCTGGCATACTCCATGGACAAGATTGGTCCCATGGGCCGCACCGCCGACGATTGCGCACTGGTGCTGAGCGCAATCTCCGGGCACGATCCCGACGACGCCGGTTCGCTGCCGGAAGCTCCCGCGAAATTTGCGGGCGCTGCAGAAACCCGCCCGCTGCGCATGGGATGGATGGCCAACCAGTGGAAAGAAATTCAGCCCGACGTAAACACCGCGGTTACACAGGCTACCGACGTTATGCAGGACATCTACCGCGGGAAGATGACCAACGTAAAACTTCCGGAAGGTCCCTGGGAAGCCGCAGCCGGCACGATTGTGTCTGTCGAAGGGGCGGCAGCGTTCCGCAAGCTGATCATGTCCGGCAGCGTGGCCCAGCTCAGCGATCCTGCCGGCAAAATTGGCGGATACATGAACGAGGAAATCAGCGCGTCTGACTTCCTGCTGGCCCAGCGCATTCGCGGCGTGCTGGTGAAGAAAATGGACGCCATCTTTGACGACGTGGACGTCCTGTTCTCGGCGTCGCTTCCCGTGACTGCGCCCAAGATTAACGCCAACCTGGACACCGAGCTGTCCTTCGCTGACCCCATCGGCGGCATCGGCAACATCTGCGGACTGCCCGCTATCAGCGTGCCCTGCGGCTTCGGCAAGAATGGATTGCCCGTGGGACTGCAGTTCATCGCGCGTCCCATGGACGATGCCATAGTTGTGCAGGCCGCGCGCCTGTTCCAAAGCCAAACGGACTGGCACACCAAACGGCCCAGGCTGCAATAACGGAGCGCGGAGGCAGGGCGACGGGTTGCAACAGAAAAGTCGCACCTACCGTTACGCAAGTGATTAACCCTAGTGCCGCGGCACAACCCCTGTGCCATACTAAAATCAGCGTTGCAAGGCCTTCGACCGCGCGCCGGGCCTTTCTCCGGCATCTTTAATTAGGCGACAGGATTCATCTACACATGGCAGATCTGCTTACCGAGACCGCGTCCAGCCCCGAGTCATTGCGGGACGGCGTGATGCGCCATGTGCGCTACACCCTGGCGCGCCCGGAGGGCGAGCTTACTTCCCGCGAGCTTTTCAAACCGCTGTGCCTGGCCATACGCGACCTGATGATTGACCGCTTGCTGGTCACCGAGCAGCGTTACCGCGACCAGGACGTGAAGCGTCTTTACTATCTCTCCCTGGAATTTCTCATGGGCCGCTGGCTCAGCGACAATCTCTGCAATCTGCGACTGGAAGAACAGTGCAGCGCGATCCTGGCCGAGTTGAACATGCGCCTGGAAGACGTGACTGACTCCGAGCCTGACGCCGGACTGGGCAACGGCGGCCTGGGACGCCTGGCCGCTTGCTTTCTTGAATCTCTGGCCACCATGAATATGCCCGGTTTCGGTTACGGCATTGATTACGAGTACGGGCTCTTCCGGCAGGAGATCGTCAGCGGCCACCAGCGGGAAAAGCCCGACTTGTGGAAAGCCGAAGGCACGCCGTTTTACATTGAGCGTCCGCATGAAATCTGCGCCATTCCGATTTACGGCCGCCTGGAGCATTCGCGCGATTCGGAAGGCACGCGCAGCCAGCAATGGGTGGACAGCAAAATCGTCATCGGCGTACCGAATGACATGCCGGTGGCCGGCTTCAACGGCCAGACGGTGAATTACCTCCGCCTGTTCAGCGCGCGCGCATCGCAGGACTTTGACATTGAGATCTTCAATCGCGGCGATTACATTCGCGCCGTGGAGCAGAAGATTGCGTCGGAAAATATTTCCCGCGTGCTCTATCCCTCTGACTCCGTTCTTTCCGGCCGCGAACTGCGCCTGCTGCAGGAATATTTTCTGGTGGCGTGTTCGTTCACCGACATCATCCGCCGTTATCGCGCCACGCATGACACGTTTGACGATTTTTCCAGCAAAGTTGCGGTGCAGATGAATGACACCCATCCCAGCTTGTCGGTTGCCGAACTCATGCGCCAACTGGTGGATGAAAACCAGCTCAGTTGGGACCAGGCCTGGGAAATTACCCAAGCCACGTTGGGTTATACCAACCATACTCTGCTGCCGGAGGCGCTGG
>JBGPLR010000477.1:0-3241 GCA_041486545.1 Terriglobia bacterium | reverse complement strand
TTGTCAATGGTCTTGGGCACGCCCACCAGTTTCAGACCCTTGCGGTAGAGCGCAAGAGCGATGGACATAGTGCCGTCACCGCCGGCCACCACCAGGCCGTCCAGGCCCAGGGCCTGCGCGTTGCGCACCACCTGGGCAGAGAAGTCGCGTTCCTGTTTTTGGCCGTTTTCCTCTACCGGGTAACGAAATGGATTGCCGCGGTTGGTGGTCCCCAGGATGGTCCCGCCGCGCTCCAGCAAGCCGCTAGCGTCTTCCAGTTTCAGCTCGCGCACTTTATGCGGCCAGATCAGGCCGTCAAAGCTGTCCTCGATGCCCAGGACGCGCCAGCCGTGGGCGAGAATGGCGGCCTTGACGACGGCGCGAATCACCGCATTCAAGCCGGGACAATCACCGCCTCCGGTCGAGATGCCAATGGTCCTCATAGTGTCTGCTGCCAGAGTATACCGTCAGAAACCCGGTGGCGCGGACAAAGTCAGGTGCACAGAGTTGCATGATGCGATGCCTCCCGCGCCTGATATGTGCCTGGACCGTGGTTCTGGTCACACACGCCAGTAACTGCGGTCACATCCCTTTTTAATGATTGCGAGAAAAATGTAGCTGGGATATTAGGAGGTATTTATGAAGCCGCAATCTTTGCCGCATGAGGTACCCCTGGAAGTGGCGATCAAGCCGAAATCGCCGGTTAATTTCTGGGACGATGTAAACGACGTTTTCAAAGCTATCGAAAAGCGCGCGTACGGATTCTTTGAGCAGCGCGGGCGCGAAAACGGACATGATCTTGAAGACTGGTTCAAGGCTGAAAATGAGCTGTTCAAGCCGACGGCGGTGGAGATCAGCGATCAAGACAACTCGGTTGTGGTGCGGGCGCAGGTCCCGGGATTCACCGCGGAAGAACTGGAGATTGATCTGGAGCCTGGCCAGGTGATCATCCGGGGCAAGCAGGAAAAAGAAACGGAAGAGATTTTGGGCGAGACTGTCCATAGCGAGTTGCAATCCAAGGAGATCTTTCGCGAAGTCCCGCTGCCGTTCAACGTGGTTGCCGACGAAGGCACGGCCACATTGACGGACGGCGTGCTTGAAATCACGGCGCCCAAAGTTCCGGAAGCCAAGGCCGTTGAGCCGGCGATGGCCGACAAGGTGGCGTGAATCACCGTCGCAGCAGGGCCGGGCGCTGGTTCCGGCAGTGCTGCGGCAGCCGTGACCGCGGTCACAGCGGCCAACGGGCCAGAAAGCTGATAATTAGAGGATTCGTTCTGGGCAATCTTGTCCGGCACTTTTCCCGTTAAAGCACACGGGAAGGCAGGAGAGTTGTGTTCGGTGTGATTTTCCATCACTTGCAGTGGTGACCGCGAACACATCGGCCCAGACTCGAGTGACTTACACTTCATCCATGGTCGCGGACGAACGCACCGAACAAAAAAGGAAGTTTGGACTCCAATGGTTGCAGATCAACGACAAGTTTATTATCCGTCCGGCACGGTCTTGTTTCGCGAAGGCGAGAAGGCTGACGGCGCCTTCCTGATCGTGACCGGTGAGGTGACCACTTCCATGGAAGCCCCTGCCAAAGGGAAGCTCGCTCTGGACACGGTGCAGCCGCCGGCCTACGTGGCCCTGGCAGATTCCATTGCCGGCGACAGCTATTCCTGCACCACGCGCGCGCTCCGCGACACCAAAGGCTTCTTCATTCCGCGGGAACGTCTGCTCAAAACCATCTCTGCTCAGGGGCCGAACCTGGCGCTGCTGCAGGCCCTGGCCACCGAGGTCAGCGCAAGCTACCAAAAACTGCGGGCCGTGCGCGATAAGTTCGGCGGACGTTCGGTGACCCGCAAGCGCATCACGTAGGCGCAGTTAAGCACAACTAAGCGATTTCCCCGGGCCAGGCGCGGAGAGGCCCGTGTTACCATTGCTTTGTTGTGCTTCAAACCATCTTTTCCCTGCTTCTCATCCTTGTGCCTGTTTCTGCGGGCTATGCGACTAACTTGGACGTCCCTCCGGCCACAGCGTACGAGCACCGGCTGCGGCTTTACCACACCCACACGAATGAGCGCCTGGACATCGTTTATCGCCAGGGCGACCACTACGTCCCCGAAGCGATTGATCAGCTGGAGCACTTCCTGCGCGACCACCGCACCGGCGCAGTCCACCATTTTGATCCGCGCTTGTTCGATCTGCTGAACGACCTCACCGCGACAGTAGGCCGCCCGCAAGCGGAGATTGACGTGGTTTGCGGATATCGCACTCCGTGGAGCAACAACTTTCTGCGCAGCCGGTCTTCCGCCGTGGCCAAGCACAGCCTGCACATGCAGGCCATGGCCATTGACATCAGGATGCCGGGCATACAGACCGCAGAGTTGCGCGATGCCGCGCTCAGCCTGCATCGCGGTGGCGTGGGCTATTACGCCCGCCAGCAATTCGTGCATGTTGATGTGGGCCGCATCCGCCGCTGGTAGCCGGCCAGCGCCCGAAAACAAACTTCTTCTGAACAACTTCTAGGGATGAGTGCCGTCGAGCGCGCGCTGCAGCGCAGCATCGAGTGAGTAGATGTCTTCCAAGAAACTGACTTCACCGTTCTCCTGCACGAAAGCGGTGCCGTAAAGCACCAGCACAGGAATGGTGTGCTTCAAATTGACCTGCAAGCTTTGCTCGCCGTTCATGGCAGCTTGAATTCGCTCCGGGGTCCAGCCAGGATTGTCACGCAACACCCAGGCGGCCAGCGCCGGCGGATCTTCCACGCGGATGCAGCCATGGCTGAAGTCACGTCGCGCGCGCTGAAACAGATGGCTCTCCGGCGTCCCGTGAAGATAAACGCTGTATTGATTGGGCAGGATGAACTTCACCAGACCAAGAGCATTCCCCGGCCCTGGCCGCTGGCGCAATTCCAGGCTCCCAGACTTGAGCTGACTCACCATGTCCGCGCCCGCCTCCTTGCTCTGGCTGGTGACGATCTCTCCGTGACGGTTGACTGCCTCCATGTGGTGCGTTGTCAGGTAGTTCGGGCGCCGGCGCAAGGCGGGCACAATTTCAGCCCTCACAATGCTGGTGGGAACGTTCCAGTAAGGACGAAAAATAACGTACTCCATGTCGTCGGCAAACACCGGTGTGTGGTGATCGAACGACTTGCCCACAATCACCCGCATGGAAAGAACTTCTTTGTGGTCTTCATACGCGCGCAGGCGGAACTCCGGAATGTTGATGGCCACAAGCGAATGCTGCAGGTTGTCCGGCAGCCAGCGCCAGCGCT
>JBGPLR010000476.1:0-3257 GCA_041486545.1 Terriglobia bacterium | reverse complement strand
TAAGCGGGTTGGAGCGCAGCGACACTTTCTGGGTTGCTACTCTGAGACGCGAGCCCGGCTTGCGCGGCGAGCGGCCAGCTTCAGGTGCAGAAGGATCTTAGTGGGCGACGCGAATCGTAAGCGGTGTGGAGCGCAGCGACAAAAAAGAAGAGCGCCAGTTTCCTGGCGCTCTGGTGAGTTGTTAGTTCCTGGTTGAAGCTTACGGGATAATGTACTTCAAGCTGACAAAGCCCATCATCAAGTGAGCATTCTTGGGGGCGCCAGTAGCAACGAACCACGGCGCACGGGTCACGTAAGAAGTCTGGGTGACCAGCAGCACGGCGCCGTATTGCGGGTTCTTCCAGAAAGTCTGCGTCCAATCAAACGTTGCTTCCTGGATTGCACGGTTGGCGCTGTTGGGTGAATTGATTCCGCCGAAGCCGATAATCGGTTTAACCACCAGCGGAGAGGTTGTGTCGCGGAACGAGTTGCGCTGGAAATAGAATCCGCCGTAGTAGGCGCCCAGTTGGGTGTTCTTGCCAATCTGGAGTTCCGAGCCGACGATGGCGCCGCCAGCGTGGACCATAGAAACATCCAGGTCAAAGGTGGTAGGACTGCTCTGGATGGGAACCGCAACTGCCTGCGGTCCCAGTCCGATCAGGTAGCGGCCGTCGCCCGAGCCCCAAATGCCGTTGGCCACCACGCGGAAGCCCTTGGCCACTTCAAAGTTGAAGGCCGCGTGGCCGGTTGCGCCGATCGCGGAATGATGAGCAAACGTGGTTCCGCCGATGGGCACGTTGGTGATTTTGGCCGAGGTGATAATGCCGCCCGCTTCAAAGTGCTGGTGCTTCCCGTCAACATCTTTGTCCCAGGCAAATTTGGTATGGATGTCAGGGAAAGCGTTCGGCACTGTGGTTTGGTTGGCTGCGTCAAACTGGGGTCCCAAGGCCGCGTTGAAGGCAAAGGGGAAGATGACTTCCCCGGCGCCTACGAACTGGTCCGGGTTCTGCAGGGCGAGGCCCCACTGGAAATTGTCATTGACATGGTAGATGGCGCGGAATTCACCTGCACGCGTATAGGGCAGGCCGACGTGGGTTTGGGCATCTTCGCCGATGGGCACAAAGACGTCCGCCGAACTAGGCGAGAGCCCGACGCGGTTGGGTGTCTGCAAGCCCCAGAGCTGGCCGCCCGCAAATTCCCACTTACCGCGCCGCACGTCCACCCAGAACACGCGCACGCGGGCGGTGTGGGGATTGGAAGATACGAACACGTTGGCCGCATCGTTGCCGTTGAAATCACCTTCAACATAGCCCGTAACGCGGTTCTCCCCGTACTTCGCGCCAATCTTCAGGAACAGACGCGAGTACTGGCCGGTGGACCGAAATTCAGTCAGGTGACCCTGGATGGTGTTGTTAAACGGGATGGCGCCAAAGGACGTGGCAGTGCCGGCTCCCGCATTGGTTGTGCGGAAAATGTTCTCAAAGTCAATGAATCCGCCGGGCGTGAAGTCAGCGCCGCCAATGCGGAAGGAAAGCGGTGAATCTTTAGGCTTTTCCGCGCCAGCTTGAACGTCTGAGGCCACGGTAACCGCTTCGGTGGTGGTGGGAGTGCGCAGAGAGGCATCGGCAACGTGCGGCGTGCCGGAGGTCTTGTCCTCCAGGGCCTGTTTTAAGGTCTCAATCTGCTGCTTCTGTTGCACCATGTCTTGCTGCTGTTGCGCGATCTGTTTCTGCTGCGCGGCAATGGCTTCCCGCAAAGCTTTCAACTCGTCGGCAACTGTGGAATTGCTCGGCGGATTTGCCTGTGCCAGCGCCATTCCCGACGCTAACACCAAGAAACCCAGTCTGCGTAGAACCTTCATTCAACCCTCCTCAAACTCGCGAAATGGAATATCGTGCCCCTGACCGGATTTTGTCGTCTCGGGGTCCGGCTGCATTGCACACTTACAGCAAAAGGTACACCAACTTAAAAAATGCGCGGATAATTTATACCACTAATATTCCCTGTAGTGTCAATGACTTCCTGGCGTGCGCCCCGTTCGCAACCCGCGCTGGCGCAATAGACGGCCATTCAATCTTCCAAAAGCTGGAGGGCCTGTCGCACCCTGCTTACGCGACTTCGCAAAGCCCCTGTGTCCAGCCACCTTTCTGGTGTTATTAGAATCAGTAGCCGATTCCAGGATTTGGAAGAACTAGCGGTCCTGGTGAAAAACTCACAAGCAACTCGCCTTATTACCAAGGTGAGTGTGTTCGGGCGCGCACCTGGGCAGGCGAGTTTTGCTCACTGCACGTGTGTGATAAACGAGCCGGTTTCCACGCGTCCCGCGCGCTTCACTTGAATAAAGATGTGGTAATCGCCGGGTTGGGGAAACCCGTAAGGAAAAGAAACTTCTGCGCCGGGATGATCGTGTTGCATGCCGGGCATGTTTTTCTGTTGATTTGCGCTGACGGGCGGCGCTTCGGCCCCGGCGATGTTCACTGCCGCCATGGAAACCGAGCCGGCGGGATGCACGTGCGCAAAGACCCGGCCGTCATTGCTGATGAAGGCGGCGTGGCCGGCCATGCCCATGTAATTTTCCATGTCCGCCGCGGGCTTGCCGTCTTTGTCTTCCACGCGGAAGCGAAACCACACGGCTTGGTTTGCTTTCAGCGGCGCGTCGTCGCGGAGCCAGACCATGCGATAACCGCCGGAAAGCGGAGCAACTTTATCGGCAGGAACAGCTGCAGCGATGCCGGAATCGTCGCCGGACGATCGGTTTATGGGTGGTGGAGCGGACGAGCTCTTCTCCGAGCCAAGGTTCGCTGGCGGAAGATCAATCGCGCCTACCTGAGTTTCGGGAAATCCTGTGCTGTGCACAACGTCGGCATAGATCTGGTAACGGCCAGCGGGCATGGAAGGAAGGCCCACATCAAACTGGCCTTCAGCAGTCTGCTCCGGATGAAGATGCCAAAAGCTTGTCATGTCCGGCATGCGAACCAGGAAGAGATGCATGAGATGGCCGTGGTCGGGGACCAGATCATTCAGCACAATGCGGTCAGGCGGAATCGTGCCAAAGCGGCCCACCTCGCTCTGGTTGGGATTCTCCAACCGCAAGCGCAGCAGGCTCCCCGCTTGCAAGGATGCCTGCACTTGCGGAAGTTTGTAATTGAGCTTGGCGTTGGCCCGGGCTTCAGAGCCCCACCAGCGGTTGGCGCCGATCAGGGCCACAAGAATCATCGCCGCAGTGACTGCCATGCGTCCCTGGCTGCGGGCTTTTTTCTCGGCGGCGGGATCCTCGC